>NZ_JCBANH010000089.1:0-26766 GCF_059760925.1 Achromobacter sp. 1011791174 | reverse complement strand
GTGCGCCGGCCTGCCGGCGCACGGCGCAACCCGGACTCATTTGCCGGACGTCAGCGCGACGCGGCGGCGTTCGCGCACGGCCAGGGCCAGGCGTTCCAGCACGGCCACCGACGCATCCCAATCGATGCAGCCGTCGGTGATGCTCTGGCCGTAGACCAGCGGCGTGCCCGGCACCATGTCCTGACGGCCGCCCAGCAGATGGCTTTCGATCATCATGCCGACCAGGCGCGCGTCGCCCGCTTCCATCTGGCGCGCCACGTCTTCCGCGACCAGCGGCTGATTCTCGGGCTTCTTGCTGCTGTTGGCGTGGCTGGCGTCGATCATGATGCGCTGGGCCAGGCCGGACTTGGCCATGTCCTGGCAGGCGGCGTCGACGCTGGCCGCGTCGTAGTTGGGCGTCTTGCCGCCGCGCAGAATCACGTGGCAGTCCTCGTTGCCGGCCGTCGAGACGATGGCGGAATGGCCGCCCTTGGTCACCGACAGGAAATGATGCGGCTGCGAGGCGGCCTTGATCGCGTCCACGGCGATCTTCACATTGCCGTCCGTGCCGTTCTTGAACCCGACCGGACACGACAGCCCCGACGCGAGTTCGCGGTGCACCTGGCTTTCGGTGGTGCGAGCGCCAATGGCGCCCCAGGACACCAGGTCGGCGATGTACTGCGGCGTGATCATGTCCAGGAATTCGCAGCCGGCCGGCAGGCCCAACGTGTTGATGTCCAGCAGCAGCTCGCGCGCCACGCGCACGCCCTTGTTGATGTCGAAGCTGCCGTCCAGCTCGGGATCGTTGATCAGCCCCTTCCAGCCCACCGTGGTGCGCGGCTTCTCGAAGTACACGCGCATGACAATTTCCAGGTCGGCGCTCAGGCGGTCGCGCACGGGCTTCAGGCGCTTGGCGTACTCGATGGCGGCGCGCGTATCGTGGATCGAGCAGGGGCCGATCACGACGATCATGCGGTCGTCCATGCCGTGCAGGATGCGGTGCATGGCCTGCCGGGCGGCGAACACGGTGTCGGACGCCTCCTTGGTGCAGGCGAATTCGCGCATGACGTGCGCCGGCGGATTCAGCTCTTTGATTTCTCGGATGCGAAGGTCATCGGTATTGTGTGACACGGTACTGCTCCTGGGTTGCCCGCCAGGGGATGGTTCCCTCTGGATGTCCCCCACGGGACGATTCCCGAGGGGGGGGTTCCGGACCTGGCGGCGCAAAAAAAGCCGCCAGTTCGCTGGCGGCTTTTTCGGGGGATTCTTTCCAAACTTCAGATTGAGCGCGTCCCTTCCTCCGCCAGCGGCTTCAGAAAACCATAAAAATAAAAGTAAAAGGCGGGGGACGCGAATTTCATGGGAAACGACTCTAGCACAATTTTTTTTCACCGTCACGCGGGTTTATCGGGACGGAACCGCCCGCCATGACGACAATCAAGCGGCGCGGCGACGCGCGGCGGGACCAGGCGCGCGCCCTGCCCCGCCGGCCCGATCCGGCTCAGGCCGTGCCGCCCACCGTCAGGCCTTCCATGCGGACCGTGGGCATGCCCACGCCCACCGGCACGCTCTGGCCATCCTTGCCGCAGGTGCCGACGCCCGAGTCCAGCTTCATGTCGTTGCCGATCAGCGTGACGCGGTTCATGGCGTCCGGACCGTTGCCGATCAGGGTGGCGCCCTTGACCGGATAGGTGATCTTGCCGTTCTCGATCATGTAGGCCTCGGAGGCCGAGAACACGAACTTGCCGTTGGTGATATCGACCTGGCCGCCGCCGAAATTCACCGCGTACAGGCCGCGCTTGACCGAGGACACGATTTCCTCGGGCGGGGTCTCGCCCGCCAGCATGTAGGTATTGGTCATGCGCGGCATGGGCAGGTGCGCGAAGGATTCGCGGCGGCCGTTGCCGGTGGCGGCGGTCTTCATCAGGCGCGCGTTCAGCGTGTCCTGCATATAGCCGCGCAGGATGCCGTCCTCGATCAGCACATTGCGCTGGGTGGCGTTGCCCTCGTCGTCGATGTTGAGCGAGCCGCGACGGTCGGGGATGGTGCCGTCGTCGATCACGGTCACGCCCTTGGAGGCGACGCGCTCGCCGATGCGGCCCGAGAACACGCTGGAACCCTT
Source organism: Achromobacter sp. 1011791174 (assembly GCF_059760925.1). Taxonomy (NCBI): domain Bacteria; kingdom Pseudomonadati; phylum Pseudomonadota; class Betaproteobacteria; order Burkholderiales; family Alcaligenaceae; genus Achromobacter; species Achromobacter sp. 1011791174. The sequence goes on along the minus strand of NZ_JCBANH010000089.1, from coordinate 24,665 downwards.
GCGGTTGAAATCGCCTTCCAGGCCATGGCCCACGGCCTCATGCAGCAGGATGCCGGGCCAGCCGGATCCCAGCACCACGGTCATCTCGCCAGCCGGCGCCGGGCGCGCTTCCAGGTTGACCAGCGCCTCATGCACGGCGCGTTCCACGTAGCCTTGCAGCATCTCGTCGGTGAAATAGGCCAGACCCAGGCGGCCGCCGCCGCCGGCATGGCCCATTTCGCGGCGTCCGTTGCGCTCGGCGATGACGGTCAGGGACAGGCGCACCAGCGGACGCACGTCGGCGGCCAGGCGGCCGTCGCTGCCCGCCACCAGCACCACGTCATACTCGGCGCCCAGGCCGGCCATGACCTGGATCACATGGGGATCGCGCGCCCGCGCCATGCGTTCGATGCGTTCCAGCAGCGCGACCTTTTCGGGAGCGCTGAGGGTCGCGACCGGATCGATATCGGCATACAGGCTGCGGCCGTGTTCGGCTTCGACCTGGGCCGCGACCTTGACCTTGCCGGCGCCACGGCGGGCAATGCCGCGCACCGCGTGCGCCGACGACAGCAGCGCATCGGCCGACAGCGAATCGGAATAGGCGAAGGCGGTTTTCTCGCCGCTCACGGCGCGCACGCCCACGCCCTGGCTGATGGAAAAGCTGCCGGTCTTGACGATGCCCTCTTCCAGGCTCCAGCCTTCGCTGCGGGTGTATTGGAAATACAGGTCGGCGTAATCGACCTTGTGCGTGAAGATCTCGCCCAGCGCGCGCGCCATATCCGCCTCGGTCAGCCCCCAGGGGTCGAGCAGCAGCGATTTGGCGGTGGCCAGGGAAGCAATAGCGGGGTCGGTGATTTTCATGTGTCTCTGGGTTCTTCCGGGGCGCCGGCGCGCGTCTGCGCAATGGCGCTCAAGCCTCTATCGTAACGCCGAGTCGCGCCTCGCGTCGCGCATGCGCGACGGTTGCCACAACGACGGCGATTCAATTGCGCAAATGGGCGGAAAAGCCCGCGACAGCGCCGGACTGGTCCCGTATTTCCCTATCCAGTTAAGCAATTCCGCGCGGCAATTCCGCGCGCGCTTATTTATTCGCCGCGGAACCGGACAGCGACGGATATTCTGCCGGCGCGCACGTCATGCAATCTTCTTACATGTATAAATTTATTTACAAAGTCGTCTGACAAGCTGTCATGAAGTTGTCATATGCGAGAGACCGATCAACAGGCGGACACCCTTTTCCTTTCGCTTTGCCCAAAGCGAAAATGCCTGATTCAAATGCGGCGCGCGTCCTCGAATAGCACTCGGCCAAGACGGGCGTGCGCCGGACATACTTGATGCGGCAAAAGAAGAACGGATGACGCCCCCGCCAAAACCCTATTCATATCAAGGGATTACAAAACTGGGACCGCGCAACATCTGTGCATCACATGAAACAAACAAGAGCCATTGCCACGACTCGGCCCGCCGATTGGCACGCCGATTGAATCAAAGTACGCTGTCTTTCAATTCGTCCTAGATTTGAGAATGGTATTCCCAATACTTGTTCCAAGCCGAAACCCGCACGGCTGAAGGCATCCGGACGCTTTTGATACAAAGTAATCAGTCTGAAAACCGGGAAATGTGTACGTAATTTGGGTATTATGCGGGGCATAACAAATAACAAGTCTTCGCCGGCGAATAAAGCAGTTCCATAATCAGGAATAAATCATGGCCCGAGAAACCTACGCAGCACTGCAAGCAAAGATCGAGAAGGAAATCAACAAGCTCCAAAAGAAGGCTGAAGTCCTGCAAACGAAGCGCCGCAAGCCGGTGATTTCGTCGATCATCACGTCGATGCGCGAGTACGACATTACCCCCGAAGAAATCGCCGCCGCCTATGGCGCTGGCGCGAAGCCCGCTCGTGGAGCCGCCCGCCGCAAGACCGGCGCCGCGGCCCGCCCCGCCAACGCCGCCAAACGCGCCGTTGCGCCCAAGTACCGTCATCCCCAAACCGGGGAGACCTGGAGCGGTCGAGGCAAGGCCCCCCGTTGGCTCGCCGCGGAAGAAGCCGCCGGCGCGGCACGCGAGAGTTTTCTCATCAAAGAATAAGAAAACCTATTCTTTAGTATGAAATAAAAATCGGCGCACCATTTTGGTGCGCCGATTTTTTATTTTCAGTATTTACTGTCGATGCCCGCTTTATCGCACCGGGAATTGAATCTCGCGTTCAGCGCCGTTATTGCCAGGGAAATTGTCGAATATCGCGCGGACCAGATATGGCATGGTGCGCAGCAGATTGTCGCCCTCGCTCAGCACATAGGCGGTTGAACGATAGACCTCGGCGCCGCCCCGCTGGACGTCCCGGATCTGCAGGCTCAGGGAGTTGCGCTGCACGACCATGGGCACGTCCACCCAATCCGGGCCCCAATAACCGAAACCGCCGCCCCAAGGACGCGGACCGTAATAGCCGCCATGGCCGTAGCCATAACCGCCGTAGAAACCCGGATCATACGGACGGCGGACCATGACCTGGGTCTGCGACGTGCCATATGTGAATGACACATCGAAACGCGGTTTGGCGCCGGCTTGCGCCTCGACCAGGCCGGTGGCGCCGATACCGGCTCGGACCATGTCCTGGAACGACTGGTATTCGAGATTATTGGTTTGCGAGGCGTCGGCCGGCACGAACTGGTACGACTGCCCCTCGACGCCGGCGGGCCATTGCTGGAATGAGGTCACCCGCGCCGCCACGGTCGGGGCCGCGCAGCCGCTCAGGAGCATGGCCCCCGACACGGCGAAAAGGCCGGCCAGGCGGCCCATGTTGAAAATCGATGTCCCGGACATTTGCAGCTCCTCTACGCACTACGGCGCCATGATACTGACATTGGACTATGGCAGACGCCGAAAGTTTGCGGAGTCAGGCCTTGCCGAGGCAGCCCATGCCGGCCGCCGCCCCTTGGGGCATGCCCAGCCACTACAATAGGCGCTTGTTCACAAAGGACTGGGATCCCATGCGCACTGACACGCCCGTAACCGTATACCGCAAGGATTATCAGCCCTACCCCTACGATATTCCGGAAGTCTCGCTGGGCTTCGACCTGGTGCCCGAATCGACCGAAGTGCGTTGCGTGATGCAGGTGCGGCGCAAGCCCGGCGCCAGCGCCGACGCGGCCCTCGTGCTGGACGGAGAAGAGCTGGAACTCGTGTCGGTAGGCGTGGATGGCAGCCCGCTGCCCGCCGACCGCTATCATCTGGCCGAGCACAGCCTGGCGCTGTACGGCCTGCCCGAAACGGCCACGGTCGAGATCGTCAGCCGCTGCAAGCCGGCCGCCAACTCCACGCTGATGGGCCTGTACGTATCGGGCGGCAACTTCTTCACCCAGTGCGAGGCCGAGGGCTTTCGCCGCATCACCTGGTTCGCCGACCGCCCCGACGTGATGTCGCGCTACCGCGTGACGCTGCGGGCCACGGCCGATTACCCCGTGCTGCTGTCCAACGGCAACCTGCTGGCCTCGCGCCAGCTGGCCGACGGCCGCAACGAAGTCGAATGGGAAGACCCCTTCCCCAAGCCCTGCTACCTGTTCGCGCTGGTCGCGGGCAAGCTCACGCACCGCGAAACCACCGTGCGCACCGCCAGCGGCCGCGACGTATTGCTGCAGGTCTACAGCGATCCCGGCTCGGAAGACAAGACCGAATGGGCCCTGGATTCGCTGGTGCGCGCGCTGCGCTGGGACGAGACCCGCTTCGGACTGGAGCTGGACCTGGACCGCTTCATGGTCGTGGCCGTGCACGACTTCAACATGGGGGCGATGGAGAACAAGGGCCTGAACATCTTCAACGCGGCCTATGTGCTGGCCGACGCCCAGACCGCCACCGACGCCAACTATGAAGGCATCGAATCGGTCATCGGCCACGAGTATTTCCATAACTGGACCGGCAACCGCGTCACCTGCCGCGACTGGTTCCAGCTCAGCCTGAAGGAAGGCCTGACCGTCTTCCGCGACCAGGAATTCAGCGCCGACATGATGGCGCAGGGCATGGACGAGGCCGCCGCCGCCAGCGCCCGCGCGGTCAAGCGCATCGACGACGTGGTGGCGCTGCGCGCCGCCCAGTTCCCCGAAGACGCCGGTCCCATGGCCCACCCGATCCGCCCGGAAAGCTACCAGGAGATCGGCAACTTCTACACCGCCACCGTGTACGAAAAGGGCGCCGAGGTCATCCGCATGCAGCACACGCTGTTGGGCGAGGCGGGCTTTCGCGCCGGCATGGATGAGTACTTCCGCCGCCATGACGGCCAGGCCGTGACCTGCGACGACTTCGTCGCCGCCATGGAATCGGTCTACGTGCGCCAGCATCCCGGCCGCGACCTGTCGGTGTTCCGCCGCTGGTACCGTCAGGCCGGCACGCCGCGCGTGACGGTCAGGCTGGAACACGACGCCGCCGCGCAACGCTGCACGGTCACGCTGAGCCAGGAATGCGCGCCCGTCGGCGTCGAAAAGAAGGCTGGCGCGGACTACGTCAAGGCGCCGTACCACATCCCCTTCGCTATCGGGCTGCTCGACGCCCAGGGCCGCGCCCTGCCGCTCAAGCACGACGGCAAGGTGTCGGATACCGCGCTGCTGGAGCTGACCACGCAAAGCCAGCAATGGACCTTCGACGGCATCGCCGAGCCGCCCGTGCCGTCGTTGCTGCGCGACTTTTCCGCGCCGGTGATCGTCGAGTACGACTGGACCGACGCCGAGCTGGCCCTGCTCTCGGCCCATGACGCCAACCCCTTCGCGCGCTGGGAAGCCGGCCAGGAACTGGCCACGCGCCAGATCCTGGCGCTGGCCGAGGCGCGCCAGGCCGGCCGCACGCTGCATGCCGACCCCGCCTTCATCGACGCCTGGCGCGCGCTGCTGACCGATCCCGCGATCGACGCCGCGTTCCGCGCCCGCGCGCTGGCCCTGCCCTCGGAAAAAACGCTGGCCGAACGCATGGCCGCCGTCGATCCCCCGGCGCTGTCGGTGGCCCGCGACTTCCTGCGCGCAGAACTGGGCCGCCAGTTGGCCGCCGAATTCCGCGCCGCCTTCGACGCCAACCAGACGCCGGGCGAATACAGCCCCGCGCCTGAGCCCGCCGGCAAGCGCGCGCTGAAGAACCTGGCGCTGGCGCACCTGATGGCCGCCGGCGACCAGGACGCCCAGCGCCTGGCCGAACAGCAGTACGCGTCGGCCGACAACATGACCGACAGCATGGCCGCGCTGTCCGCGCTGATCAACTACGGCCAGGGCGACTATCCGCAGCAGGCGCTGGCCGCCTTCTACGACAAGTGGCGGGACAACCCGCTGGTGATCGACAAGTGGTTCGCGCTGCAGGCCACGGCCCGCTCGACCACGGTGCAGAACGCGCGCGAGCTGATGGCGCATCCCGCCTTCACCCTGCGCAACCCGAACCGCGCCCGCGCGCTGGTGTTCCAGTTCTGCCTGAACAACGCCCGCGGCATGCACCACCCGGACGGCTCGGGCTACGCGTTCTGGGCCGATCAGGTGCTGGCGCTGGACGCGCTCAACCCGGAGATCGCCGCCCGCCTGGCGCGCGCGCTGGACAACTGGTCGCGCTACGTGCCGGCGCTGCGCGCGCCCATGAAGGAAGCATTGCAACGCGTGCGCGCGCAGGACGGCCTGTCGCGCAACGTGCAGGAAATCGTATCCAAAGCCTTGGAATTCGCAGCATAGGGAGACCCTCTTGAAACGCAAAACCCTTACCCAATACCTGGTGGAGCAGCAGCGCTCCGCCCAGGCCCTCGCGCCCGAGGTGCGCCTGCTCATCGAAGTGGTGGCGCGCGCCTGCAAGGCCATCAGCCACGCGGTCAGCAAGGGCGCGCTCGGCGGCGTGCTGGGCAGCCTGGACAGCGAGAACGTCCAGGGCGAAGTGCAGAAGAAACTGGACGTGCTGTCCAACGAGATCCTGCTCGAAGCCAATGAATGGGGCGGCCACCTCGCGGCCATGGCCTCGGAAGAGATGGAAACCATCCATCCGATCCCGAACCGCTACCCCAAGGGCGAATACCTGCTGCTGTTCGATCCGCTGGACGGCTCGTCGAACATCGACGTGAACGTGTCGATCGGCACCATCTTCTCGGTGCTGCGCGCCCCGCACCACGTGGCCGGCGCCCCGGTGACCGAAGCGGACTTCCTGCAGCCCGGCAAACAGCAGGTCGCGGCCGGCTACGCCGTCTACGGCCCGCAGACCATGCTGGTGCTGACCATCGGCAACGGCGTGGTCGGCTTCACGCTGGACCGCGAGATGGGTTCCTGGGTGCTGACGCACGAGGACATCTGCGTGCCCGAGGACACCAAGGAATTCGCGATCAACATGTCGAACATGCGCCACTGGGCCCCGCCGGTCAAGCGCTACATCGACGACTGTCTGGCCGGCAAGACCGGTCCGCTGGGCAAGGACTACAACATGCGCTGGATCGCCTCGATGGTGGCCGACGTGCATCGCATCCTGACCCGTGGCGGCATCTTCATGTATCCCTGGGACGCGCGCGAGCCCGGCAAGGCTGGCAAGCTGCGCCTGATGTACGAGGCCAACCCGATGAGCTTCCTGATCGAGCAGGCCGGCGGCGCGTCGATCAACGGCACGCAGCGCATCCTCGACATTCAGCCCGACCAGCTGCACCAGCGCGTGAGCGTGATCCTGGGCTCGAAGAACGAAGTCGAGCGCGTCGGCCGCTACCACGCCGAGGACGCGGCGCAGGGCTGAGCGCCTGACGACCGTCCGCGCGCGTCGCCTCGCCCATGCATCCCGGGCGGCGCGACGCGAAAATGACTAAGCCCCGGCCTGGCCGGGGCTTAGTCATTGGGGCTGCGTCATCGAGGCCGGTTCAGCAAGGCCCGGCCATCGAGGCGCGAATCGCGCCCTTGCCTATTTCACTTCTTCGATCGACTTCACGTCGTCCTTGTTGATCTGTACCTTGCGGCCGTCCTTCTCATACTCATAAGTGCCCGACTTCTTGTCGTATTCGGGCTTGTCGGACGTCACGGTCGAGCTGCCGTCTCGCTGATTGATCACCGAGGGCGTGGAGCAGCCGGCCAACACCGCGAATCCGGTCATCGCCAGAGCCAGGGCCATATTCTTGATTTTCATGAGCGTGTTCTCCGAGAATGGCAAGAGCATTCACTCTACCGTCCCGAACACGCTCAGCCGGTGACGGGATGTGGCGAAAATGCATACGAACGTAATATCCGTTCGACGCCCCGGGACCGCCGCATCGCCCGGCCTTTTCCCAGGGGAAACACCGAAAAAAACCCCTCGCGGGACGCGCCCGTGAGGGGTTTTCAAGGACTTACATGCCGCAAGCAGCCATTACAGGGCTGGCGGCATCCGGCATCACATCTTGGCGTGGGCCTCGAGGTAGCGCCGCACGGCGGCCGCGTCGCAGTCCATGACCTCGACGCGCTGCGGCAGCGATTCCAGGTCCGCCAGATTGCCTGGCGGCACGGCCGGACGGCCCAGCGCTTCCTCGATGGTCTCGGAGAACTTGGCCGGCAAGGCGGTTTCCAGCACCAGCATGGGCACGCCCGGCTCGACGAACTCGCGCGCGACCTTGACGCCGTCGGCGGTGTGCGGATCGACCAGCACGCCGGACTCGTCGTACACCGAACGGATGGTGGCCAGGCGGTCGGCGTGAGTGCTGGCGCCCGATACGAAGCCGTAGCGCGATTCGAACTCGGGCTTGAGCGCCGACAGGTCGAAGGCGCCGTCGCGCGCCAGGCCGGCCCACAGCGCCTGCACGCGGGCCGGGTCGCGGCCCACCAGATCGAACACGAAGCGCTCGAAGTTGGATGCGCGCGAAATGTCCATGGACGGGCTGGACGTGGCGTAGGTCTGCTCGGCCGGACGCGGACGGTAGACGCCGGTGCGGAAGAACTCTTCCAGCACGTTGTTCTCGTTCGTGGCCAGCACCAGCCGGCGCACCGGCAACCCCATGCTGCGGGCGATGTGGCCCGACAGGATGTTGCCGAAGTTACCCGAGGGCACCGCGAACGAGACCTGGTCGCCGGCCTTGGACGTGGCGCGCAGCCAGCCGTGGAAGTAGTACACCACCTGGGCGGCGATGCGCGCCCAGTTGATGGAGTTCACGGCGCCCAGGCGGTAGCGCGTCTTGAAGTCCAGGTCGCCGGCCAAGGCCTTGACGATGTCCTGGGCCTGGTCGAACACGCCGCGCACGGCGATGTTGTGGATGTTCTCGTCCTGCAGCGAATACATCTGCGCGCGCTGGAAGGCGCTCATGCGGCCGTGCGGCGACAGCATGAACACCGACACGCCGCGCTTGCCGCGCAGCGCGTACTCGGCCGCCGAACCAGTGTCGCCGGAAGTGGCGCCCAGGATGTTCAGCGTGGCGCCACGCTTGCCCAGCACGTATTCGAAGACCTGGCCCAGGAACTGCATGGCCATATCCTTGAACGCCAGCGTCGGGCCCTCTGACAGGCCCAGCAGCGACAGGCCGCCGGCCAGCGGGCGCAGCGGCACGATGTCCTCGCTGCTGAACACCTGCGTGTTGTAGGCCGCGCGCGTCAGGCGGCGCAGGTCCTCGGCCGGGATGTCGGTGGCGAACAGCGACAGCACCTCGAACGCCAGATCGGCATACGACAGGCCGCGCCAGGACTCCAGCGTCTGCGCCGACACCTGCGGCAGTTGCTCGGGCACGGCCAGCCCGCCGTCCGGCGCCAGGCCTTCGAGCAGGATGTCCGAGAATTCCAGCGCGGCCATGCCACCACGTGTAGAGATATATTTCATATCAGTGCTCCATGGCGTTACCGCGCCAACCGCAACGGTTGCCGCCCCATCGGGATGCCGCGGAGCCGGCTTTGCCGGTCCGCAGGCATGCCCCCTTGAGGGGGAAGCGCGTAGCGCTTCGGGGGTGGGCCTGTCTCTTCATGCCAGGTGCTCCACGCGCAGGCGGGTCACTTTCGAACGCACGAACGGCAGCGACTCGATGCGTTCGATGGCCTGGTTGACATTGCCTTCCAGCGCCTCGTGCGTCAGGAAGATGATGTCGGCGCCGCCGATGCTGGACGGCTGCTGGATCATCGAACCGATCGAGATCGAACGGTCGGCCAGCAGGCGCGCGATGTCGGCCAGCACGCCCGGCTGGTCGTCCACGCGCAGGCGCAGGTAGTACGAGGTGCTGACCTGCTCGATCGGCAGGATCGGCGTGTCGGACATGGCGTCGGGTTGGAAGGCCAGATGCGGCACGCGGTTGCCCGGGTCGGCCGTATGCAGGCGGGTCACGTCGACCAGGTCGGCCACCACGGCCGAGGCGGTGGGCTCTTCGCCCGCGCCCTGACCGTAGTACAGCGTCGGGCCCACGGCGTCGCCCTTGACCAGCACGGCGTTCATCGCGCCCTCGACATTGGCCAGCAGGCGCTCGGCCGGCACCAGCGCGGGATGCACGCGCAGCTCGATGCCCTCGGCGCGGCGCTTGGTGATGCCCAGCAGCTTGATGCGGTAGCCCAGGCGCTCGGCCAGCTCGATGTCCTCGGCGGCCAGCTGCGAGATGCCTTCGATGTAGGCGCGATCGAACTGCACCGGCACGCCGAAGGCCAGCGAGGCCAGCAGGGTCAGCTTGTGCGCCGCGTCCACGCCCTCGACGTCGAAGGTCGGGTCGGCCTCGGCATAGCCCAGGCGCTGCGCCTCGGCCAGCACGTCGGCGAAGGGCAGGCCGCGCGTGCGCATCTCGGACAGGATGAAATTGGTGGTGCCGTTGATGATGCCGGCGACCCACTGGATGCGGTTGGCGGTCAGGCCTTCGCGGATGGCCTTGATGATGGGGATGCCGCCGGCCACGGCGGCCTCGAAGGCCACCATCACGCCGCGCTCGTGCGCGGCGGCGAAGATCTCGTTGCCATGCTTGGCCAGCAGCGCCTTGTTGGCGGTGACCACGTGCTTGCCGTTGGCGATGGCCTCGAGCACCAGCTCGCGGGCCAGCGTGTCGCCGCCGATCAGCTCGACCACGATGTCGATGGCCGGGTCGCGCACCAGCGCGTGCACATCGGTATCCACCGGCAGCGTGTCGCCCACGCGCGAGCGCGCCTTGGCCACGTCGCGCACGGCGGCGCGGGTCACTTCAATGCGGCGGCCGGCGCGGCGCGCGATTTCCTCGGCGTTGCGCGACAGCACCGTCCAGGTGCCGCCACCGACCACGCCCAGGCCCAGCAGGCCGACTTTCATGGGATTCATCGCGGCGCCCTCGGCGGGCGGGCGTTGAGGGGAATTCATTGTATTTCTCCAATATGCTGCGTCATGGCCACCGTCACCGGCGTCGCTGCGCTGGGCCGCGCGGAGCCGGCTTTGCCGGTCCGCTGCGGCGCCCCCTGGGGGGAAGCGCGCAGCGCTTCGGGGAGAGCCTCTATTTCAGCAGTCCGTCCTTGCGGAACATGTCCTTGATGCCGCGCACCGCCTGGCGGGTGCGCTGCTCGTTTTCGATAAGAGCGAAGCGCACGTATTCGTCGCCGTACTCGCCGAAGCCGATCCCGGGGGAAACGGCCACCTTCGCATCCGACAGGACACGCTTGGAGAATTCCAAAGAACCCATCGCCCTGTAGGGTTCGGGGATCTGCGCCCAGATGTACATGGACGCCTTGGGAATCTCCACATTCCAACCTGCTTCATGCAGACCGCGCGCGAGCACGTCGCGGCGGCTTTGGTATTGGGCCACGATCTCGCTGACGCAATCCTGCGGGCCGTCCAGCGCGGCGATGGACGCCACCTGGATCGGCGTGAACGTGCCGTAGTCGTGATAGCTCTTGATGCGCGCCAGCGCGCCGACCAGCTCGCGGTTGCCGACCATGTAACCGATGCGCCAGCCCGCCATGTTGTAGCTCTTGCTCATCGTGAAGAACTCGACGGCGACATCGCGCGCGCCGGGCACCTGCATGATGGACGGCGCCACGTAGCCGTCGAAGGTGATGTCGGCGTAGGCCAGGTCATGCACGACCAGGATGTCGTGTTCCTTGGCCAGCGCCACCACGCGCTCGAAGAACGACAGGTCCACGCACTGCGCGGTGGGGTTGCTGGGAAAACCCAGCACCATCATCTTGGGCTTGGGAATGGACTCGCGCACGGCGCGCTCCAGTTCCTCGAAGAAATCCACGCCCGGCGTCATGCGCACCGAACGGATGTTGGCGCCGGCGATGACCGCGCCGTAGATGTGGATGGGGTAGCTGGGATTGGGCACCAGCACGGTGTCGCCACGGTCCAGCGTGGCCAGCATCAGGTGGGCCAGGCCTTCCTTGGAGCCGATGGTGACGATGGCCTCGGAATCCGGATCCAGCTCGACCGCGTAGCGGCGCTGGTACCAGTCACAGATGGCCTTGCGCAGGCGCGGGATGCCCTTGGACACCGAGTAGCCGTGCGTGGTCGGGCGGGTGGACGCTTCCACCAGCTTGTCGACGATGTGCTTGGGGGTCGCGCCGTCCGGATTGCCCATGGACATGTCGATGATGTCTTCGCCGCGCCGCCGGGCCGCCATCTTGAGCTCGCCGGTAATGTTGAAAACGTACGGGGGCAGGCGCTCAATGCGGGAGAACTTCCTCATGATGGGAATCCTTAGGGGGCGAGGGGGCGAAAAAATCCAGGGCGCGGATGCGCTCGGGTGAAAACGGGACCGCAGGCCGCGCGCGGACACGATTGCAGCGCAGCAAAACCCTGTAATCTAGCGCAAGCGCGCCCAGGCGGCAAATGGTGCAAAAACGGGGCCTGCTCCCCCGTTTTTCCCAGGGAAACCGCCGGCCCCAGCCGACCCTTCCCGATCCGGTCCGGCGACCGTGGATACCCTGCAACATGCCGTCATTCCGATGCGCTATCATCGGGTACACCAAGCCGGAGTTTTTATTGAAGCTGCATACCGATCCTGCGACGGCCGCCCTGAATACCGTCACCGCTTACGGTGATGGCTACATCGAGGTCAACCAGGTACGTTTTTCCTCCTCGGTCGCTTTCGGACCCGAAGGCGAAGTCACCACCTGGCCCGTGCAGTCGCCGGCCGACATCACCTCAGCCCTGCTGCGCCAGGCCGCCGGAATGGTCGAGCCCGTGCGCGACCCGCTGGCCTTCCTGGACGAACCCGAAGCCGCCCCCGGCCGCCCGGCCAACGCGCCCGAGGTGCTGCTGGTGGGCACGGGCGCGCGCCAGCGTTTCCTGCGTCCCGAGGTCTTGCGTCCCCTGTTGGCCATCGGCGTGGGCGTGGAAGTGATGGACACCCACGCGGCCTCGCGCACCTACAACATCCTGATGGCGGAGGGCCGGCGCGTGGTCGTCGCCCTCATCCCCCCGAACGGAGATTCCCCCGAATGACGCCGAGCATAGGCAAACCCGCCCCGCTGTTCACGGCCGAGAGCACCATCGGCCCGATCAGCCTTGAGCAGTGCCAGGGCCGCGCCGTGGTCCTGTACTTCTACCCCAAGGACAACACCCCTGGCTGCACCACTGAAAGCCAGGATTTCCGCGACCTGCACGCCGAGTTCCTGTCGGCCAGCGCGGTCGTGGTCGGCATCTCGCGCGATTCGCTGAAGTCGCACGAGAATTTCAAGGCCAAGTACGAGCTTCCTTTCCCGTTGATCTCCGACGCCGACGAAACCGTCTGCAACCTGTACGGCGTCATCAAGCAGAAGAACATGTACGGCAAGCAGGTGCGCGGCATCGAGCGCAGCACCTTTCTGATCGACGCCTATGGCGTGCTGGTGCAGGAGTGGCGCGGGGTGAAGGTCCCGGGCCACGCCAAGGAAGTCCTGCAAGCCGCCAAAAGCATCGGTTAGCCGTGCGAGCAAGACCCGTCAGGCGCCATAGCCAGCCGGCCCACACTGGAGAGTGACTCATATGCCGCTTCCGAAGTTGCCTACCCGCCCCGCAGCTATCCTGACCTTCCCCTCGGGCGAGAACGCCCGGGCGCAGGGCCGCAGCACCAAGACCGCCGCTGCGCGGTCCAACACGCAAGCCGCTCTTGCCGAGGACGACGACGACCTGCTGGTCCAGCCCGAGCTGGACGGCATGGCCGCCCCGGCGCCGGCCAAGCGCGCCAAGGCGCGCGCGCAGAACGCGCCCAGCAAGCTGTTCGTGCTGGACACCAACGTGCTGCTGCACGATCCCAGCTCGCTGTTCCGCTTTGAAGAGCACGACATCTTCCTGCCGATGATGACGCTGGAAGAGCTGGACCACCAAAAGAAGGGCATGTCCGAAGTGGGGCGCGCAACGCGCGCCAGGTCAGCCGCTCGCTGGACGCGCTGGTGCAGGACGCCAAGCAGCTGGACGACGGCCTGGAGCTGTCGGCGCTGGGCAACAAGGACGCCACCGGCCGCCTGATGTTCCAGACCACGGCCATCCACAGCACCCTGCCCTCGGACCTGCCCATGGGCAAGGCCGACAACCAGATCCTGGGCGTGGTGCGGGCGCTGCAGGAGAAGTACCCGCAGCGCGAGGTCGTGCTGGTGTCGAAAGACATCAACATGCGCCTGAAGGCCCGCGCGCTGGGCATGGCGGCCGAGGACTACTACAACGACCACGTCCTGGAAGACTCGGACCTGATGTACTCGGGCGTGATGCAGCTGCCCGAAGACTTCTGGAACAAGCACGGCAAGAACGTCGAATCCTGGCAACAGGGCGGCACCACGTTCTACCGCATCCACGGCCCGCTGTGCGCGCAGTTCGTGGTCAACCAGTTCGTCTACTTCGAAGGCCAGATGCCGCTGTACGCGCAGGTGCGCGAGGTCAGCGGCAAGACGGCGGTGCTGGCCACGCTGCGCGACTACACCCACGGCAAGAACAATGTCTGGGGCATCACCGCGCGCAATCGCGAGCAGAACTTCGCCATGAACCTGCTGATGAACCCGGAATGCGACTTCGTGTCGCTGCTGGGCCAGGCAGGCACGGGCAAGACGCTGCTGGCGCTGGCGGCCGGCATCACCCAGGTGCTGGAGACCAAGCGCTACACCGAGATCATCATGACCCGCGTCACGGTGCCGGTGGGCGAGGACATCGGCTTCCTGCCGGGCACCGAAGAGGAAAAGATGCTGCCCTGGATGGGCGCCCTGGAAGACAACCTGGACGTGCTGAACATGGGCGAAGGCGAAGGCAACGGCGATTGGGGGCGGGCCGCCACCATGGACCTGATCCGCTCGCGCATCAAGGTCAAGTCGCTGAACTTCATGCGCGGCCGCACCTTCCTCAACAAGTACCTCATCATCGACGAGGCGCAGAACCTGACGCCCAAGCAGATGAAGACGCTCGTCACGCGCGCCGGTCCCGGCACCAAGGTGATCTGTCTGGGCAACATCGCCCAGATCGACACGCCCTACCTCACCGAGGGCAGCTCGGGCCTGACCTTCGTGGTCGACCGCTTCAAGGGCTGGCCGCACGCGGGCCACGTCACGCTGCAGCGCGGCGAGCGCTCGCGGCTGGCGGACTACGCGGGCGACGTGCTCTGACCTGGCGTTCCGTCTGGCAACAAAAAAGCCCCTTGATCCGCTCAAGGGGCTTTTTCTTTGAAGCCGCGTCCAGGAGAGCGGGCGCGGCGGCCGCCGGCTTACTTCTCGGCGGCGTTGGTGATGGCGTTGCCGGCCCGCGACACGTCCTTGCCCATGCCGGCCATGGTGTTGCACCCGGCGAGCACGAAACCGAACACCACGAAGGCGGTCAACACAATCTTCCCGCGCATGCTGGAACTCCTGATCAAGTGAAAGGGAAACGGCGCCCAGCTTAAACGATCTGCACGCGCAGTTCGCCCAGCCCCTCGATGCCGCCGGTGATGACATCGCCCTTGACGACGGCGCCCACGCCCTCGGGCGTGCCGGTGAAGATGATGTCGCCCGGCTGCAGCTCGAACAGGCCCGACAGGTAGGCGATGCTTTCCGGCACGTTCCAGATCATCTGCGAGATGTCGCTGGACTGCTTGCGCTCGCCGTTCACGTCCAGCCAGATGGCGCCCTTGTCCAGCGTGCCCACGGCGCTGCGCGGATGGATGGGGCCCAGCGGCGCGGACTGGTCGAAGGCCTTGCCCACTTCCCAGGGGCGGCCCTGCTTCTTCATTTCGCCCTGCAGGTCGCGGCGGGTCATGTCCAGGCCCAGCGCATAGCCCCAGACGCAGTCGTTGGCCTGTTCGACCGGAATATCGCGGCCGCCCTTGCCCAGCACCACGACCAGCTCCATCTCGTAGTGCAGGTTGGACGTCTTGGGCGGGTAAGGCATCTTGCCGGTTTCGCCGTCGGCCACGTTCAGCACGGCGTCAGCGGGCTTGCAGAAGAAGAACGGGTCTTCGCGGCCGGTGAAGCCCATTTCCTTGGCGTGCTCGGCGTAGTTGCGGCCGACGCAATAGACACGGCGCACCGGAAAGCGCGCGCTGCTGCCGACGACGGGAACCGAGGTCTGCGGGGAAGGAGGCAATACGTAGTCCATGCTGACTCAACCTATGACGAGCGCGCGGCCGGGTATCGGCGCGCGGATGACGGAACCTGAGGAAATGGCCGCCGCTCCGCTCTGGGGTTACAGCGGGGCGGCGCGCGAAACATCCGGAAGTTTATCCCTTTCCGGCCAGGGCGGAAGCGCTCATGCGGGCGTTTTGAACCCAGGGATATCCCCATCGAACACCACCAGCCGCGCGATGAAACCGGCCATGTAGGCCTTCATTTCCTGGTGCGCGGGCGAGACCTGGTAGCGGTCGTGCGCCGCGCTGTCGGCAAACGCGGCGACCACCGCGTGCGTCAGCCCGTCGGCGCGCGAGGCCTCGTTGGCGCGGAAGGCATAGGCCGCGACGCCGTCGCATTCGGCCAGGATGCGGCGGCAATAGCCCTGCACCCGTTCGTGGAAGCCCGCGTCCGCGTCGGCGGACAGGCTCAGCATGACGACATGAAGAAACATCAGGACTCCTTTCTGGATCGGGTTGCGGCCAGCCACAGACGCGAGATCAGGCCCATGATGCCGTCGCGCAGCAGCAGCACGCACAGCACGAAGATGGCGCCCTGCACGATCAGCACCCAGGACCCCAGCGGCGCCAGGTAGTTCTGCAGGGACACGAAGGTGAAGGCGCCGGCCAGCGGGCCGAAGACGGTACCGATGCCGCCCAGCAGCGCCATCAGCACCACTTCGCCGTTGGCGTGCCAGTGCACGTCGGTCAGCGAGGCCACGCCGAACACCAGCACCTTCAGACCGCCGGCCAGCCCGGCCAGCGAGGCGGACAAGGTGAAGGCCAGCAGCTTGTAGCGCGACGTGGAATAGCCCAGCGAGCGAGCGCGCTGTTCGTTGTCGCGCACCGAGCGTATGACCTCACCGAAAGGCGAGTTCAGCACCCGCAGCACGAAGGCGTAGCCCAGCGCGAACACGGCCAGCGTGAAGTAGTACATGGGCATGACGCCGTCCAGGTCCCAGATCCCGAACAGCTTGCCGCGCGGCACGCTTTGCAGGCCGTCCTCGCCGCCGGTGAAGCCGGCCTGCACGGCGATGAAGTACACCAGCTGCGACAGGGCCAGCGTGATCATGGCGAAGTAGATGCCCTGGCGGCGGATGGCGATGGCGCCGAAGGCCAGCCCCAGCAGCCCGCCAGTCAACGCCCCGGCCAGCAGTCCCAGCTCGGGCGTGGCGCCCAGCAGCTTCATGACGATGCCGGTGGCGTAGGCCGCCGCGCCGAAGAAGGCCGCGTGGCCGAAGGACAGCAGCCCCACATAGCCCACCAGCAGATTGAACGCCGCCGCGAACAGCGCGAAGCACAGCACCTTCATCAGGAACGTGGGGTACACGAACCAGGGCGCGGCCAGCGCCAGCACCGCCAGCGCCGCCATGGCCACGCGCATGGCGCGCCGGCCCAGCTGCACCGGTTCGCGCGTGGCCTCGGCGGCCAGCACGTTCTGCACCTGCAAGGGCTTGCCGAACAGGCCCGCCGGCTTGCACAGCAGCACCAGCACCATGATGATGAAGATCGCCAGGTTGGCGGCCTCGGGGTAGAACACCTTGGTCAGCCCCTCGATCACGCCCAGGCCGAAGCCGCTGACGATGGCGCCCATGATGGAGCCCATGCCTCCGATCACCACCACCGCGAACACGACCACCACCAGGTTCGAACCCATCATGGGACTGACCTGGTAGATGGGCGCCGCGATCACGCCGGCCACCGAGGCCAGCGCCACGCCCAGCGCATAGGTCAGCGTGATGAGCAAAGGCACGTTGATGCCGAACGAGCGCACCACCACCGGATTCTCGGTGGCCGCGCGCAGCATGGCGCCGATGCGGGTCTTTTCCATCAGCGCCCAGACCAGCAGGCACAGCGCCAGCGACACCAGCACGGCCCAGCCGCGATACCAGGGCAGGAACATGAAGCCCAGGTTGACGCCGCCGGACAGCGCCTTGGGGATGGTGTACGGCAGACCCGACACGCCATAGGCCTGCCGCAGTCCGCCTTCGATCAGCAGCGCGATGCCGAAGGTCAGCAGCAGCCCGTACAGATGATCCATGCGGTAGGTGCGCGAGATCAGCAGACGTTCCGTCACGACGGCGAAGACGGCCATGATGAGCGGCACCAGCACCAGCGCCGCCCAGTAGTTCACGCCCACGTAGTTCAGCAGCATCCAGGCCAGGAAGGCGCCCGCAGTGTACTGCGCGCCATGGGCGAAGTTGATGATGTTCAGCAAGCCGAAGATCACCGCCAGGCCGATCGACAGCAAGGCGTAGAAGGAACCATTGATGAGGCCGAGCAGCAGCTGGCCGAAGAGTGCCGTGGACGGCACGCCGAATATTTCGAACACGGAAATCTCCCCTCAGACACCCAGGCGGCGCGTGATCCGCTCCGGATCATTGCGCGCCTCGTCGGCCGACATCTGGTCGACCACGCGGCCATGCTCCATCACGTAATGGCGGTCGGCCACCTTGGTCGCGAAGCGGAAGTTCTGCTCGACCAGCACGATGGTGAAGCCGCGCTGCTTGAGCGTGCGGATGGCCTGCCCGATCTGCTGCACGATGACCGGGGCCAGGCCCTCGGTCGGCTCGTCCAGCAGGATCAGCTGGGCGCCGGTGCGCAGGATGCGGGCGATGGCCAGCATCTGCTGCTCGCCGCCGGACAGGTTGCCGCCCGAGCTGGCGCTGCGTTCGCGCAGGTTCGGGAACAGCGCGTAAATCTCGTCCAGCGTCATGCCGCCGTCGGCCAGCCTCGGCGGCAGCATCAGGTTCTCGGTCACGTTCAGGCTGCGGAACACGGCCCGCTCTTCCGGGCAATACACCACGCCCAGGCGCGGGATGCGGTGCGGCGCCATGGCGATGGTTTCCTGGTCGTTCAAGCGGATCGAGCCGCTGCGCTTGTCCAGAATGCCCATGATGGCGCGCAGCGTGGTGGTCTTGCCGGCGCCGTTGCGGCCCAGGATGGTGACCAGCTCGCCGCGCCTGACCTCGATGTCCACGCCGTGCAGCACATGCGATTCGCCGTACCAGGCGTTGAGCTTGTTGATGGACAGCATCAGTGCGCCTCCTCTTGCGCGCCCATGTAGGCGGTGATGACGCGCTCGTCGCGCGACACGGCGGCGTAGTCGCCCTGGGCCAGCACGGCGCCGCGCGCCAGCACGGTGATGGTGTCGGACAGGTCCGCGACCACGGACAGGTTGTGTTCCACCATGAGGATGCTGCGCTTGGCCGACACGCGCCGGATCAGCGCCGCGATGCGCGCCACGTCCTCCTGCCCCAGTCCGGCCATGGGCTCGTCCAGCAGCATGATCTCCGGGTCCAGCGCCAGCGTCATGGCGATCTCCAGCGCGCGCTTGCGGCCATAGGGCAGCAGCGCGGCGATGGTGTCGGCCTGGTCATCCAACCCGACGGCGGCCAGCAGTTCCAGCGCGCGCGCGTTGAAGCGGTCCACGCTGCGGCGGCTGCGCCAGAAGCGCATGCCATCGCCATGCTGGCGCATCAGCGCCACGCGCATGTTCTGCAGCACGGTCAGGCCCAGGAACACGGCCGAGATCTGGAACGAGCGCACGATGCCCAGCCGGGCGATCTGCTCGGGCGCCAGCGACGTGATGTCGCGGCCCCGGTAGCGGATCTCGCCCTCGTCCGGCGACAGGAACTTGGTCAGCAGGTTGAAACAGGTGGTCTTGCCGGCGCCGTTCGGGCCGATCAAGGCATGGATGGAGCCTTCCCGCAGGGCCAGCGACACGCCGTCGACGGCGCGAAAGCCGCCGAAGCGCTTGACCAGCCCCTGGGCGGACAACACGTTTTGTTCGCTCATGGCGGCCTCCCCTACATGCGCGCCAGCAGGCCGCCGTCGATCGCCAGCACCTGGCCGTTGACGAAGGCCGCGCCCGGCGCGGCCAGGTACACCACCGCCGGCGCGATATCGTCCGGCTCGGCCCAGCGTCCGGCCGGCACCGCCGTGGACAGGAAGGACTGGAACTGCGGATTGTCCTGCAGCCCCTGCGTGAAGTCGGTGCGCACGAAGCCCGGCGCCAGCGCGTTGCAGGTGATGCCGCTGCCGCCGTATTCCACGGCCAGCGCCCGCGCGAAGGCGGCGATGGCGCCCTTGGCCGTGGCGTAGGCGGCGATGTTGGGCATGGTGGCCTGCCCGGCCACGGACGACATCAGCACGATGCGGCCGAAGCCGCGCCGGACCATGCCCGGCAGCGCCGCGCGGGCGCAGTTGAAGGCGCCGTTGACGTGCACGTTCTGCAGCGCCTGCCATTCGGCCGGCGTCATCTCGACCACGGGCTTGCGGTTCTGGTTGCCGGCGTTGCTGACCAGCACGTCGGGCGCCCATCCGGCCGCCTCCAGCTCGCGCAGCGCGGCCGCGACGGCCTCGCCGTCGGCCACGTCGAACGGCGCGCCCTGCGCCTGGATGCCCGCCGCCCTCAAGCGTTCGCAGGCCGCGTCGCAGGCCTGCGCGGACAGGTCGTTGACGACCACTTTCGCCCCGGCCCGGCCCAGCGCCTGGGCAATGGCGTACCCCAGTCCCCGCGCCGCGCCCGTCACCAGCGCCACGCGTCCCCCCAGCCCGAAAGCCTGGTCCAGATAATCATTCTTCAAGCCATGTCTCCTTGTATGGAGCCCACCCCCGAAGCGCTACGCGCTTCCCGCAGGGGACGCGGCAGCGGACCGGCAAGGCCGGCTCCGCGCTGCCCCGATGGGGCGGCGCCCCATACCTGTGACGCCGCTGCCCCGAGGATGAGCATTGTTCGCCGGATCTTTATTCCTGCCGTGTCCGGTCATGCCTGCCGTCTGTTCTTCGACAAATCGGCGTTGACATAAATCTCAATATACGCGACTATTTTTAAACACTCAATAACAAGATTTTTGGTTTATCTTCCATAACGAGTTCTGGCTAGGAGACAACATGGCCCTCGAAACCCCAGGCTGCCCGGCAGCCAACGCACTGCCGCCACTGGCCTCGCGCTTCCTGAATGTCGATGAATTGCCCTGGAAGCCCACGCAGGTCGAAGGCATCGACATGAAGGTGCTGATGCAGGACAAGGAAAGCGGCCTCCTGACCGCCCTGTTCCGCTGGCAGCCCGGCACCGAGCTGCCGCTGCACGAGCACGTCGAGGTCGAGCAGACCTATGTGCTGGAAGGCTCCATCGTGGACGCCGAGGGCGAGGTCAGCGCCGGCAACTACGTGTGGCGTCCGCGCGGCAATCGTCACGTGGCGCGCGCGCCGCAGGGCGCGCTGGTGCTGAGCTTTTTCCTGAAACCCAATCTGTTCATCGAGGGCTACGCCGGCCAGACGCTGGAGTAACCCTTGTTGTTCCGACCGTCCGGCACAGGGCGGCGGATCCGGCCATGGCCGGCCGGCGCGCGGGCTTGCCGCCATCGTTTTTTCACGACTGGCAAGACGCGCGACGGCCACAAGGCATCGCACCCCCAAGAGGAGACAACCATGAAGCAAGCATTCAAACAGACCCTGGCCGCCTGCGCGCTGGGCGCGCTGGCCTGGTCCGCCCAGGCCCAGGTCTCGGACGACGTGGTCAAGATCGGCGTGCTGGGCGACCAGTCCGGCATGATGGCCGACCTGTCCGGCAAGTACGGCGTCGAGGCCGTGAAGATGGCGGTCGAGGATTTCGGCGGCACCGTGCTGGGCAAGCCGATCGAAGTGATCTCGGCCGACCATCAGAACAAGGTGGACATCGGCGTGGCCACCGCCCGCCGCTGGTACGAGAACGACAAGGTCGACATGATCCTGGACGTGCCCAACTCCGCCATCGCGCTGGCGGTGCAGGACCTGACGCGGCAGATGAAGCGCGTGGTGATCTTCACCAGCGCCGGCTCGGCCGACCTGACCGGCAAGGCCTGCTCGCCCAATGGCATGCACTGGACCTACGACACCTATGCCTACGCCACCGGCGTGGCCAGCGGCGTCATGGACGACGGCGGCAAGAGCTGGTTCTTCATCACGTCCGACTATGCCTTCGGCCACTCGCTGGAACGCGACGCGATGGCGGTGGTCAAGAGCAAGGGCGGCCAGGTGCTGGGCAGCGTGCGCCATCCCATCGCCAACGCCGACTTCTCGTCCTTCCTGTTGCAGGCGCAGGCGTCCAAGGCCCAGGTGATCGGCCTGGCCAACGGCAGCGGCGACACCATCAACAGCATCAAGCAGGCGTTCGAGTTCGGCATCATGGGCGGCAAGCAGCGCGTAGCCGCGCTGTTCATGAGCATCGTCGACGTGCGCAGCGTAGGGCTGGAATACGCGCAGGGGCTGAACCTGGTCGAGCCGTTCTACTGGGACCTGAACGACCAGACGCGCGTCTGGTCCGAGCGCTACTTCAAGCGCACCGGTCGCATGCCGTCGATGGTGCAGGCCAGCAACTACAGCGCCGCCATGCACTACCTGAACGCGGTCAAGGCAGCGGGCACGGACGCGTCCGAGGCCGTGCTCAAGAAGATGCACGACACACCCATCAACGACTTCATGACCGAGAACGGCCGCATCCGCGAGGACGGCCGCGTGATGCGCGACCTGTACCTGTTCAAGGTCAAGTCGCCGGCCGAGTCCAAGCGCGACTGGGACTACTACAACCTGGTGCGCAAGATCCCCGCCGAGCAGGCATTCCGTCCGCTGGCGCAGGGCAACTGCCCGCTGGTGAAGCAATGAGCGGGGGCGTCCCGCAACTGTTGGCCGGCAAGCGCGCCGTCGTCACT
Source organism: Achromobacter sp. 1011791174 (assembly GCF_059760925.1). Taxonomy (NCBI): domain Bacteria; kingdom Pseudomonadati; phylum Pseudomonadota; class Betaproteobacteria; order Burkholderiales; family Alcaligenaceae; genus Achromobacter; species Achromobacter sp. 1011791174. The sequence continues at coordinate 2,567 of NZ_JCBANH010000089.1, read as the reverse complement.
GGGGGCGCCAACCCCCGTGGCATCGGCGCGGCGATCGTCCGGCTCTTCATCGAGCATGGCGCGGCGGTGGCCGTGCTGGACCGCGACTATCCGGACGATGACGCCGGCGGCCCGCAAGGCGGCGGCCCCGTGACGCTGCATTGCGACGTATCCAGCGGCGCGTCCTGCGAGGCGGCGATGGCGCGGGCGCAAGAGGCGCTGGGCGGCATCGACGTGCTGGTGAACAACGCCGGCATCGTCGCCGCCACCCGCATCTGGGACCTGCCCGAAGACGAGTTTCGGCGCATGGTGGACGTGAACCTGACCGGCACCTACAACGTCACCCGCGCCGCCCTGCCCGCCCTGCTGGCCAGCGAGCGCAAGCCGGCCATCGTCAACCTGGGTTCCACCGCCGCGCTGCGCGGCGGGGGGCTTCTGGGCGGCTCGCATTACGCCGCGTCCAAGGGCGGGGTCATCAGTTTCACCAAGGCGCTGGCCCGCGAACTGGGCCCGCGCGGGGTGCGCGCGAACTGCGTCGCGCCCGGCATCATCGAGACGGACATGACGCTGGGCAAATTCGGCGAAAATTGGGAAACAGAACTCAAACAAGGCATTCCGCTGCAACGCTTCGGCTCGCCCGCCGAAGTCGCCCAGGCCATTCTCTTCCTGGCATCGGACCTGTCCTCGTATTCCACCGGCATCGTGGTCGACGTCAATGGCGGCTTCCACATTCACTAGGCGCGCGCAGCAATGAGCACTCCAGACCGCATGTTGTCCATCCTCGACCTGTTCCGCGACGACACCACCGCCGCCTTCCAGGAAGACGTCATGGAGCATCTGGAGTGCTCGCGCGCGACCGCCTACCGCTACCTGAAGTCGCTGACCGAAAGCGGGCTGCTGGCCCCCACCTCGGGCGGCGCCTATGTACTGGGCTCGCGCATCATCGAGCTGGACCGCCACCTGCGCCAGCACGATCCGCTGATGCGAGCGGCCCGCGACGTGATGCGCGCCGCCGGCGACGAACTGCACGCCAACCTGATGCTGTGCAGCTACTACGGCGACAAGGTCATGTGCGTGGACCGCTACTGGACCGACGACTCCATCGAATCGAGCTACGCGCGCGGCCGGCCCTTCCCGATGTTCCGCGGCGCCACGGCCAAGCCCATCCTGGCCAATCTGCCGCCCTACCAGCTGCGCAACCTGATGCTGTGGCACGCGGCCGAGATCCGCGAGGCCGGCCTGGGCGAGGACTGGGATGAATTCCGCGCCAACCTGAAGCAGCTGCGCGCCGCCGGCGTGTGCGTCTCGCACGGCGAGGTCGATCGTGGCCTGATGGGCATCGGCGCGGCGATCTTCAGCCCCGACCAGAAAGTGGTCGGCAGCCTGGTGTTCATCGCCTCGCAGGCGCGCACCACGGCGCAGCGGCTGGAAGCGCTCAAGACCCGCATCCAGGCGGCGGCCGCCCAGGTGTCCGAGAATCTGCTGGCCCCGCAAAGCAACGGCGCGGCGGCGATCGGCATCATGCCGTCGCGGCCGCGCCGCATGCGGACACGGACCGGCGCGACGCCGGCCCGGACCAAACCCTGATCAGGCCTTGTTGTGGCGTTCGGCGCTCTTGAGGATTTCCTCGTGAGCGGCCGCCACGCCCTTCCAGCCCTTGACCTTGACCCACTTGCCCTTTTCCAGGTCCTTGTAGTGCTCGAAGAAGTGCTGGATGCGGGAGATGTCTTCCGTCGGCAGATCTTCGTAGGACTTGATGTTGCGGTACGGGGGGTAGAGCTTTTCGATCGGCACGGCCAGCAGCTTGGCGTCGCCGCCCGACTCGTCGTCCATTTCCAGCACGCCGATGGCGCGGCAGCGCACCACCGCGCCGATCTGGATCGGGAACGGAGTCACGACCAGCACGTCGGCGGGGTCGCCGTCTTCCGACAGGGTCTGCGGGATGTAGCCGTAGTTGCACGGGTAATGCATGGCCGTCAGCATGAAGCGGTCAACGAAGATCGCGCCCGTTTCCTTGTCGACCTCGTACTTGACCGGGTCGGCGTTCATGGGGATTTCGATGATGACGTTGAAGTCTTCCGGCAGCTTCTTGCCAGGGGAGACGCGATCGAGGCTCATGGTTCAACCTTGTGAGTGTCTGAGGAAATGATCAATGCGCGCCGTCGTTCTTGAACGGCGGCTTGGTGTCGGGCACGGGAGCGGCCGGGGCGGCCGCGGGCTTGGCAGCCGCGGGCGGCGCCGGCGCGTACGTGGGCACCGGGTCCTCGAAAGCGGCCGCCGGCAGCGGCGCGCTGTCGAAATACTCGTCGAAGTCGCTGGTGCCGCCGGCGAGCGGCGCGTCTTCGGGCGCCAGCGCGCGGTCGTGCTGTTCCTTGCTGACGCGGGCGTCGGGATCCAGCACATAGTCGGCGACGGTCGCGGCGGGCGGCAGGGCCGCGTAGCCGGAGACCGGGCCGGTCTCGTCGTCCAGGTCGGCGAGGCCCACCGCATAGCCGCCCTCGGCGTCCACGCGGTAAGGATCGGAACCCGTGTCGGCGGCCGGCAGCGCGGCGTCGGTGGCCAGCACCGGCAGCGCCATGCTGGCGGCC
>NZ_JCBANH010000088.1:0-26825 GCF_059760925.1 Achromobacter sp. 1011791174 | reverse complement strand
GGGCGGGCCTTGGCGCCGGCGCTGTCGCGCAAATGTCACGAAATGCGCGCGAACGGTGCTACAATCGGCGACGTCCTACTCAGGATGGGTCCAGGCAGGACAAATCCGAGTCCAAGCCCCAAACGGGTCCAAGCCCCAAACCGAGTCCAAGCCCCCAAGCGGTCCCGACATCATGTTTTTCCCGCAGGCACGAACTACTACTTGGAACTTTCGCCCTATGTCGCGTTAAGTTTTTTCGTGCGTCGGGTTTCACCGTGGCAAGTCGGCGGTAAAGCTCATAGCAAGACAAATCCAGAAAACGCGGCATAGGCCGCGTTTTTCGTTTCCGCGTTTTCCGCATACCTCTTTCGTTTTCAGAACCCAGGAAGCACTCCCGATGGTACAGATCACATTGCCCGATGGTTCGCAGCGCCAGTATCCGGGGCCGGTCACGGTCGCCGACGTCGCGCAGTCGATCGGCACGGGCCTGGCCAAGGCCGCCTTGGGCGGCCGCGTGGCGTTCGACGGCGCCGAGTCCAAGCTGGTCGACACCAGCTACCGCATCGAGTCCGATGCGAGCCTGGCCATCGTCACCGCCAAGGACGCCGACGGCCTGGACCTGATCCGCCATTCCACGGCGCACCTGCTGGCCTACGCGGTCAAGTCGCTGTTCCCGGACGCGCAGGTCACCATCGGCCCCGTGATCGACAACGGCTTCTACTACGACTTCTCGTACAAGCGCCCCTTCACGCCGGAAGACCTGGCCGCCATCGAGAAGAAGATGGCCGAGCTGGCCAAGAAGGACGAAGTTGTGACGCGCGAGGAATGGTCGCGCGACGACGCCGTCGAATTCTTCAAGGGCATTGGCGAAAAGTACAAGGCCGAGATCATCGCCTCGATCCCGTCCAACGAGACGCTGAGCCTGTACCGCGAGGGCGAGTTCATCGACCTGTGTCGCGGCCCGCACGTGCCGTCCACGGGCAAGCTCAAGGTCTTCAAGCTGATGAAGGTGGCCGGCGCCTACTGGCGCGGCGACAGCAAGAACGAGATGCTCCAGCGCATCTACGGCACGGCCTGGGCCACCAAGGACGAGCAGGACGCCTACCTGCACATGCTGGAAGAGGCTGAGCGCCGCGATCACCGCAAGATCGGCCGCGAACTCGACCTGTTCCATTTCCAGGACGAGGCCCCCGGCCTGATCTTCTGGCACCCCAAGGGCTGGGCGCTGTGGCAGCAGGTCGAGCAGTACATGCGCGGCGTCTATCGCGACAACGGCTACCAGGAAGTGAAGGCGCCGCAGATTCTCGACATCTCGCTGTGGAAGAAGACGGGCCACTGGGACAACTACCGTGAAAACATGTTCACGACGGAGTCCGAGAACCGCGTCTACGGCCTGAAGCCCATGAACTGCCCCGGCCACGTGCAGATCTTCAACGCCGGCCTGCACTCGTACCGCGAGCTGCCGCTGCGCTACGGCGAGTTCGGCCAGTGCCACCGCAACGAGCCGTCCGGCTCGCTGCACGGCATGATGCGCGTGCGCGGCTTCACCCAGGACGACGGCCACATTTTCTGTACCGAGGAACAGCTCCAGGACGAGTGCGCCGATTTCACGGCCCTGCTGCAGAAGGTCTACCGCGACTTCGGCTTCACCGAGGTGCTGTACAAGGTCGCCACGCGTCCCGAGAAGCGCATCGGCTCGGACGAGGTCTGGGACACGGCCGAATCGGCGCTGATGGAAAGCCTGCGCCGCACCGGTTGCGAATTCGAGATCTCGCCGGGCGAGGGCGCCTTCTACGGCCCCAAGGTCGAGTACACGCTGAAGGACGCCATCGGCCGCCACTGGCAGTGCGGCACGATCCAGGTCGACTTCTCCATGCCCGTGCGCCTGGGCGCCGAGTATGTGGACCAGAACGACCAGCGCCGTCCGCCGGTCATGCTGCACCGCGCGATCCTGGGTTCGCTCGAGCGTTTCATCGGCATGCTGATCGAAAACCACGCCGGCGCGATGCCGCCCTGGCTGGCTCCGGTGCAGGCCGTGGTGTGCTGCATTTCCGAGCCTTCGGCTGATTATGCGGCTCAAATTGCGCAAAGCCTGAAAAAACAAGGCTTTAGGGTTGAATCGGATTTGCGCGGTGAAAAAATCACTCGTAAAATCCGGGAGCACAGCCTGCAGAAGGTGCCGTACATCCTCGTCGTCGGCGACAAGGAGAAGCAAAATGGCACCGTCGCCGTACGCGGCCTGGGCGGACTGGATCTCGGCGCAATCGCCTTCGACGACTTCGTCGCGCGCCTGTCCGAGGACGTCTCCACCCGCCGCGACGTTGTTCACCCCGACAGCAGCGCTGTTTAACATTTATAGGAACTTTCAACATCGCCACTGAAAAAGCCAATCGCATCAACGGTGAAATCCGCGTCCCCGAGGTGCGCCTGATAGGTCTGGACGGAGAACAGCTGGGCATCGTCAAGATCGCCGACGCCTTCCGTCTTTCCGAGCAAAGCGACGTGGATCTGGTGGAAATCGCGCCGAACGCCGAACCGCCGGTCTGCCGTTTGATGGACTACGGTAAGTTCAAGTACCAAGAGCAGAAGCGTCAAGCCGAAGCTCGTTCGAAGCAGAAGGTCATCCAGGTCAAGGAAGTCAAATTCCGTCCTGCCACCGACGAGGGCGACTACCAGGTCAAGCTGCGCAACCTGCGCCGCTTCCTCGAGGAAGGCGACAAGGCCAAGGTGACGCTGCGGTTCCGTGGCCGTGAAATGGCTCACCAGGAACTGGGCATGCGGGTACTTGAGCGCGTGCGCGACGATCTGGTCGAACTGGCCCAGGTCGAAGCCATGCCGAAGCTCGAAGGCCGTCAGATGGTCATGGTGCTGGCGCCGAAGAAGAAGGCCGCCCCCGCGGGCAAGGCCGAATCGGCCGCCTGAGTCCCACAGAGCCTCCCTCCGGGGAGGCTCTGGCGTTTCGGGTCGGCGCGTTTCTGGTCGACGTTCCCGACTGGCGTTTCACGCCGGCCCGGAGCCGGCCGGGGCAGCCCCGAATGCAAGTCACGAACCCGCCGCGTCCGCCAGGACGACCGGCGGGTTCGCTTATTGGGCGGCTCTGCGCTACGATGTGGCAATCAAGCCGCCTTCCCGCGAGGGAAGGCGGCGTCCGTTCAGGGTGTCGCGATGCACGTTTTGTTCGTTTTGGATCCCTTGCCGCTCTTGAAGGCGTACAAGGACAGTTCGGTCGCCATGATGCGCGCGCTGGTCGCGCGCGGGCATACGCTCAGCGTGGCCATGCAGGGCGACCTGTATATCGAGGAAGGCGCCGTCCGCGCCGTGGCCACGCCCATCGAGCTGGTCGACGGGGCGGACCTGCACGGCCATGACTGGTGGCGCGAAGCCGAGGCCCGGGATGTGCGCCTGGCCGATCTGGGCGCGGTCGTCATGCGCAAGGATCCGCCCTTCGACATGGAATACGTGTATTCCACCCATCTGCTGGAATACGCCCAGCAGCAGGGCGCCAAGGTCTTCAACACCGGCGCGGCCATCCGCAATCACCCGGAAAAGCTGGCCATCACCGAAATCAGCGAGTTCACCGCGCCCACGCTGGTGACCCGCAACATGGCCCGTCTGAAAGCCTTCCACGACAAGCACCAGGACGTGATCGTCAAGCCGCTGGACGGCATGGGTGGCACCGGCGTGTTCCGGCTGCAGCCCAAGGATCCCAACCTCAACGCCATCCTGGAAACGCTGACCGACAACGGCGCGCGCACCATCATGGCGCAGCGCTACATCCCCGAGATCGTCAAGGGCGACAAGCGCATCCTGCTGATCGGCGGCGAGCCCGTGCCGTACTGCCTGGCCCGCATCCCGCTGGCCGGCGAAACGCGCGGCAACCTGGCGGCCGGCGGACGTGGCGTGGCCCAGCCGCTGTCGCCGCGCGACCGCGAGATCGCCGAGGCGGTGGCGCCCAAGCTGGCCGCCCGCGGCCTGCTGCTGATCGGCCTGGACGTCATCGGCGACTACGTCACCGAGGTCAATGTCACCAGCCCCACCTGTTTCGTGGAGATCGCCGAACAGACCGGCTTCGACGTCGCCGGCATGTTCGCGCAGGCGCTCGAGAAAGCAGCGGCCTGAGGCCGCGGGATTGCTGCCATGACCACGGGTATTGTTATCGTTGTCCACGCGCCGCTCGGCGCCGCGATGCGGGATTGCGCCAGCCACGTGATGGGCAACCTGGACGGCATGTTGGCCATCCACGACATCCAGCCGGAAGACCTGCCTGATGACCTGGCGCCGGCCGTGCTCAAGGACATCCTGGACCAGGAGTTGGGCGGCGGCGTGCTGGTGTTGACCGACCTGATCGGCGCCACCCCGGCCAACATCGCCAAGCGCGCGGTGGCCGATGCCCAGGCCCAGGGCATCCAGTGCTGCGTGCTGGCCGGCCTGAACACGCCGATGCTGCTGCGGGCGCTGACCTATCGCAATCTGCCGCTGGCCGAGACGCGCGAAAAAGCGCTGGCGGGGGGAGTGCAGGGCGTCTTGCGTGTAGACTGACGGCTAAGAATATGCCCTATCATTCGGGCGTAATATTTCAGCCGGCGCGCGGCGGGCCATCCCGCCGCGACCGACACTGATACCGGACAGCCGCAGACACCAAGATCCCTATGCCCAATACCGATATCGTCATCAGCAACAAGCTGGGCCTGCATGCCCGGGCGGCCGCCAAACTGACGCAGCTGGCCAGCAGGTTCTCCAGCGAGATCTTCATTTCGCGCGGCGCGCAGCGCGTCAATGCCAAGAGCATCATGGGCGTCATGATGCTGGCCGCCGGTCTGGGCGTGACGGTCCGTCTGGAAGCCTCCGGCGCCGACGCCGAGCTGGCGCTTGCTGAAATCGAAACCCTGTTTGACAGCAAATTCGGTGAGCAGGAATAGAACGTCCCCTGAACCGGCCGGCTCGGGCGCTGCCCGGGCCGGGGCCGTCACGCCCCAGGGGGACGTCCCGTCCGGGGCGGGCGCTGCCAGCCCCGTCGTCTGTCTGTACGGCAAGGGCGTGGCTCGCGGTTACGCCATCGGGCGCGCCGTGGTCATGGGCGCCGCGGCGCTGGAAGTGGCGCATTACCGCATCGCGCCGGAAGATATCGCCGCCGAAAGCAGCCGCCTGACCCAGGCGCTGGCCGACGCGCAGCAGGAACTGTTGCTGCTGGCCGACACCCTGCCGGCCGACGCCCCGCGCGAGCTTGGCGCCATGCTCAACGTTCACAGCCTGCTGCTGGGCGACCCGCTGCTGGCCGAACAGACGCTGGCGCTGATCGCCGAGCGGCACTACAACGCCGAATGGGCGCTGACCACGCAGGGCCAGATCCTGGGCCAGCAGTTCGACGCCATGGAGGACGAGTACCTGCGCGAGCGCGGCGCCGACGTGCGCCAGGTCATCGAGCGCGTGCTGCATGTGCTGGCCGGCACGTCCGCCATGCTGCCGGACATGGGCCATGTGGACGGCGACGAAGCCCTGATCGTCGTGGCGCACGATATTTCTCCCGCCGACATGCTGCGCCTGCGTGGCGGCCGCTTCGCCGCCTTCGTCACCGACCTGGGCGGCCCCACGTCCCATACCGCCATCGTGGCCCGCAGCATGGGCGTGCCGGCGGTGGTGGCCCTGGGCAATGTGCGCGAGCTGGTGCGCGATGGCGACACGCTGATCATCGACGGCGCGTCGGGCGCCGTGGTGGTGAATCCCTCGCCGCGCATCCTGCAGGAATACCGCCGCCGCCAGTCCGCCTATGCCGACGAGCGCGCCGAGCTTAGCCTGCTGCGCGACGTGCCCTCGGTCACGCTGGACGGCATCGACGTGGTGCTGCACGCCAATATCGAACTGCCCGAGGAGGCCGCGCTGGCGCTGGCGTCCGGCGCGCACGGCATCGGCCTGTTCCGCAGCGAGTTCCTGTTCATGGGCCGCGCGGACCTGCCGGGCGAGGAAGAGCAGTACGAAGCCTATGCCTCGGTGGTGAAGGTGATGGCGGGCCGTCCCGTCACCATCCGCACGCTGGATATCGGCGCGGACAAGACGCTGGACGGCGAGGCCACCGTGGCCACCAACCCCGCGCTGGGCCAGCGCGCCATCCGCTACTGCCTGGCGCGCCCCGAGATGTTCGCCACGCAATTGCGCGCCATCCTGCGCGCCTCGGCCCACGGGCCGGTGCGGCTGCTGATCCCGATGATCGCCCATATGCACGAAGTGGTCGCCACCAAGGCCGCCATCGAGGCCGCGCGGCGCGAACTCGACGCGCGCGGCCAGGCCTATGCGGCCCATATGGAAGTGGGCGCCATGGTCGAGGTGCCGGCCATCGCCATCGCCATCGAGCCTTTTGCCCAGGCGCTGGATTTTCTTTCCATCGGCACCAACGACCTGATCCAGTACACGCTGGCGATCGACCGCGGCGACCACGACGTGGCGTCCCTGTACGACCCGCTGCATCCGGCGGTGCTGCGCCTGGTCGCGAACACCATCAACGCCGGCGAGCGCGCCGGCAAGCCGGTGGCGGTCTGTGGCGAGATGGCCGGTGATTCGCGCATGACCCGGCTGCTGCTGGGCCTGGGCCTGACCGAGTTCTCCATGCACCCGCAGCAGTTGCTGGACGTCAAGCGCGAAGTGCGCCGCGCCCATTCCAATGCCTTGCGGATTAAGGTGGCCAGCGCGTTGAACCGCGCCTTGCCGGTGGACCTGGACGCCCTCGGACCAGGCTGATCCTGTTTCGGAGGCGCCTGCGGCGCCTCCCTGGCGCGGGGCCTTCCCAATGAAAAAGCCCGGAACCGCAAGGTTCCGGGCTTTCTTGTCTGCGCTACGCCCGGCGCTCGCCGGGCGGGTCGGATCAGCTGTGGTACGCCGATTCGCCGTGGCTGGTGACGTCCAGCCCTTCGCGCTCCTGGTCTTCCGGCACGCGCAGGCCGCACAGGGCGTTGGCGATCTTGTAGGCGATCAGGGCCACCACGCCGGACCAGACGATGGTCAGCAGCACGCCTTCGAGCTGCACCCAGAGCTGATGAGCGATCATGCCGGGCTCGGCCAGGCCGGGGCCGCCCAGGGCCTGGGCATTGAACACGCCGGTCAGCAGCGCGCCGACGATGCCGCCCACGCCGTGCACGCCGAACACGTCCAGCGAGTCGTCGGCGCGCAGGATGCGCTTCAGGCCATTCACGCCCCAGACGCAGACGACGCCGGCGATCACGCCGATGACCAGCGCGCCCGCGGGACCCACCAGCCCGGCGGCCGGGGTAATGCCGACCAGGCCGGCCACCGCGCCCGAGGCCGCGCCGAGCATGGACGGCTTGCCCTTGATGCTCCATTCGGTGATCAGCCAGGCCAGCACGGCGCCGGCGGTCGCGATCATGGTGTTGAAGAAGGCCAGCGTGGCGTTTTCGTTGGCGGCCAGGGCCGAGCCGGCGTTGAAGCCGAACCAGCCCACCCACAGCAGCGCGGCGCCGACGAAGGTCATGGGCAGGTTGTGCGGCTGCATGGCTTCGCGGCCGTAGCCCACGCGCTTGCCGATCACATAGGCGCCGACCAGGCCGGCCACGCCGGCGTTGATGTGCACCACCGTGCCGCCGGCGAAGTCCAGCGCGCCGCGCGCATTGAGCAGGCCGGGCGCGGTTTCGGACGCGAACCAGACCATGTGGGCGATGGGCACGTAGGCGAAGGTGAACCAGATCACCGTGAAGACCAGCACCGCCGAGAAGCGGGCGCGCTCGGCGAAGCTGCCCACGACCAGCGCGCAGGTGATGCCGGCGAAGGTGGCCTGGAACGAGGCGAACAGCAGCTCGGTGAGCGAGTTCGACATGGCGTACTTGCCGTCCGCCGGCGTGAACATGCCGGAGAAGAAGGCGCGCGACAATCCACCGAAGAAGGCATTGCCTTCGGTGAAGGCGAGGGAATAGCCGTAGATGAACCAGAGCACCAGGCCCAGCACGAAGGTACACAGCACTTGCAGCAGCACCGAGAGCACGTTCTTGCTGCGTACCAGGCCGCCATAGAACATCGCCAGGCCAGGCACTGCCATCATCAATACAAGCAGGGTAGAGACGAGCAACCAGGAGATATCTGCTTTATCCATTTTTCAGGCTCCGATGAATCTTGCTTTAGTTGTTTACAGCGCGGCTTCGCCCGCTTCGCCTGTGCGGATACGGATCACTTGTTCCAGCGGGGCGGCAAAGATCTTGCCGTCGCCGATCTTGCCGGTGCGGGCGGCCATTTCGATGGCCTCGATCACCTGGTCGACCAGGTGGTCGGGCACGGCGGCTTCGACGCGCAGTTTGGGCAGGAAGTCGACGGCGTATTCAGCGCCGCGGTAGAGCTCGGTATGGCCCTTCTGGCGGCCGAAACCTTTGACTTCGGTAACCGTGAGACCCTGGACCCCGATTCCGGACAGAGCCACACGCACCTCGTCGAGCTTGAAGGGCTTGATGATGGCGATGATGAGTTTCATGGCATTTCCTCTCATGGTTGCACGTTGGCCTCGTCAATCAAGCAAGTTCCATGCCATGTCCGGAGATACCCGGAAAGAGGGCGCGCAGGCGCGCAGCTTGTGCCTGGCTGCACCAATATAGTGCGTCGACGCACGACTGTCAGCCTCGAAGTGGTGCATGGCGGCGAGCGGGGTGAGGGATGAAACCAAACGTGTTTCCGGCGCGCTGGTTGTTGCCAATTGCAGCTTCGAGGGTGCCTTGGCGGGTTATGACGATATGCCCGGGCCACTGTTGCGATTCATCGCGCCGTGGGCATGCGGGCGGGCTTTGATGCAACGGCGGCCGCTAGGCCGGGCGCGGCGTGGCGGGCAGAAAGCCCGTCGCCGCGAGGCGCGCGCGTGGCGCCGGCCGGGCCCTTGCCGGGCGGGTTTCAGGTATTCCCGATGTATGGAAATTGGGGCCAAGCGTTGATACGAGGGTTTACACGCAGCCGCTTGTGGCCGCAACGCGCCTGCTCAAGAATCGGATCCAGCCTGTGCCTGACACGGGCTTGAATGGGGCCGCACAAGGCGTCCGGCGTGGCGGCCCTCTCTACAAGAAACAAGCAAGAAAGAGGAATTCATGAATATCGAACGCAAGACCCTGGGCATTCTCGCGCTGGCTGCGGCCGCCGTCCTGATGGCGGGTTGCGACAAGAAGGACGACAAGGCCGCCACGCCTGCGGCGCCGTCCACGTCGGCTCCCGCATCGTCGTCTTCCACCACGCCGCCGGCCGCCACGACGCCGGCGCCTTCCTCGTCGGCCGCCACGCCCGCCGAATGCGAAGCCTACGTCGCCAAGGTCAACGCTTGCATGGACAAGCTGGGCAATGGCAATCCGGCCGTGGCCAGCTTCAAGCAGCAGATGGAAGCCGCCAAGGCGCAGTGGGCCGCCGTCACCGACAAGACCCAGCTTGCCTCCCAGTGCAAGCAGGCCAGCGACCTGTTCGCGCAATCGGCCACCCAGATGGGCTGCCCGTAACGATGTTGGTAGGGGGCTGCCGCGAGGCGGCCCGGTTTTCTCCTGTGCTTTGTGGGCGGTCACCGCATGCGGTCCGCCCTTTTTTTGCGTCGGATCCGCGCAGGGCCGGCGAGGCCCATTGCGCTATGCCCGCGCCGGTGGGCGCAGTCCGTCCGGACGCACTACACTGGAGCCAGCCAGGCAACAACAAGGAGTACTGCCATGAATTCCCGCACCCAATGGATGGAAGACATCCAGAAGAACATTTCCGACCTGATCGCACGCAGTCCCGCCGCGGATGTCGAGAAGAACGTGCGCGCGATGATGGCCCAGGCCTTCACCAAGATGGACCTCGTTACGCGCGAGGAATTCGACGTGCAGGCCGACCTGCTGGCGCGCACCCGCGCCCGCGTCGACCAGCTGGCGGCGCAGGTGCAGCAACTGGAAGAGCGCCTGTCGGCCCTGAGCAAGTAGGTTCAGGCAGGGCCCGCCCTGCAAGGGCGGGATATTTCCAGCACGGCCGCCTTCGGGCGGCCGTCGGCATTTGGGCATACTGGCCTGCCGCTGACCGTGATCGGAGGCCGCCTTGTCCCTTGCCGTACTCGCCAGCCGCGCGCTCAGCGGCGCTCATGCCCATGTCGTGCGGGTCGAGACCCATCTCGGCCCGGGACTGCCGGGCTTCAATGTGGTCGGCCTGCCCGATGCTGGCGTGCGGGAAAGCCGCGAACGGGTGCGCGCCGCCATCATCAACAGCGGCTTCGAGTTTCCTGCCGGCCGCATCACCGTCAACCTGTCGCCGGCCGACCTGCCCAAGGAATCGGGCCGCTTCGACCTGCCGATCGCGCTTGGGCTGTTGCTGGCATCGGGGCAGTTGCCGGAACCGCCATCCGCAGGCGACGCGGGTGGCAAGCCGTCCGCCATGCCGGCGTCCGAGTCCATGCTGGCGCGCCTGGTCCTGGCGGGCGAGCTGTCGCTGACCGGCGCGCTGACGCCTGTCACGGCGCCGCTGCTGATCGCGCTGGGCGTGGCGGGCGATCAGCCCGACGCGACGCTCGTCCTGCCCGCCGGCAGCGCGGAGCAGGCGGCCTGGGTGCCCGGCCTGCGGGTGTTGTCGGCTCGCAGCCTGGCGGACGTGGCGGCGCACATCACGGGCGCGCATGCCTTGCCCGACGCGGTGCCGGCGCCCTGGCCCGAGCCGCCGCCCGTGCCTTGCCTGTCCGACGTGCGCGGCCAGCCGGCGGCGCGGCGCGCGCTGGAGGTGGCGGCCGCCGGCGGTCACAGCCTGCTGATGGTGGGGCCCCCGGGGGCGGGCAAGAGCATGCTGGCGCAGCGGCTGCCGGGCCTGTTGCCGCCGCTGTCGCGCACGCAGGCGCTGGAGGCCGCTGCCGTGGCGGCGCTGGCCGGTCATGCGCAGGCGCCCGCGGGGCAGCCGCCATTCCGGGCGCCGCATCATTCCCTGTCCGTACCGGCGCTGGTGGGTGGCGGCACCCATCCCCGGCCCGGAGAGATCAGCCTGGCGCATCACGGCGTGCTGTTCCTGGACGAACTGCCCGAATTCAACCGACGCACGCTGGAATCGCTGCGCGAGCCGCTGGAAACCGGCCGGGTGCTGATCTCGCGGGCCATGCGCACGGCGCGGTTTCCGGCCCGCTTCCAGCTGGTCGCGGCCATGAATCCTTGCCCCTGCGGGTGGCGCGGACATCCGGCGCGGGCCTGCGCCTGCACGCCCGACCAGGTGGCGCGCTACGCGGGCCGCGTCTCCGGCCCCTTGCTGGACCGCATCGACCTGCATCTGCGCTTGCCGCCGGTGGCCCCGGAAGACCTGGACGGGCCGCCGGGGGAGGCCTCGCCGGCGGTGCGCGAGCGGGTCCTGGCCTGCCGTGGGCGGCAATTGGAACGTCAGGACAAGCCCAACGCGGCCTTGGCCGGCGCGGAGCTGGACTGTCATTGCGCGCTGGACGAGAGCGGGCGGGAGTTGCTGCGGCAAGCCATGCGCCGCCTGCGCGGCTCGGCCCGCGTGCTGCACCGGACGCTGCGGGTGGCGCGCACGATCGCCGACCTGGAGGGCGCGGAACGGCTGGGCGCCCGGCATGTCGCGCAGGCGGTGCAGTACCGGGCGGAGTGAGAGGAGAGGGAGGGTTTGGTGAAATCCAGGGACATATGGCATCCGGATTTGGCTCGCCATTGCAGGGCGATCCCTTATCCGATTCGACAAAAGCCCGGAAATCGCCATATAATCAAAGGCTTTCCCGGATCTGGCGTGCGCGCGAGCTGCCTTTGGGCTTCGCGCATGGGGGAAACGCGCTGCGAAACATGCTTTCGAGCATGGCCTGGCTTTGGGGTTAATGCCCTGGGGTTAATGCCCCGGGATTAATGCCCCGCGCGCAGGCAGCAGTGATCGCTGGAAGGCGATACCAGAGCAGTACCACAGAAGTGGCAACAGGTTCGACAAGTCTTGTCGCGCCGCCCTGGGCAGCAAGCCCGGATTTGCCTGGCTTCGGATTCGATTCCGTCGCGGGCAGGCCGGTCTGGCTTATCTGGCTCACGGCGCCGTCAGGCACCTGGCGTCATGTAAATCAACAATCAGTGTTTAGTTTAGGGAATCAACATGCCCAAGATGAAGACCAAGAAAAGCGCCGCAAAGCGCTTTCAGGTTCGCGGCAGCGGATCCATCAAGCGTGGTCAGGCGTTCAAGCGTCACATCCTGACCAAGAAGACCACCAAGAACAAGCGCCAGCTGCGCGGTTCGGCTGCGGTCCATGAAACCAACGTGGCTTCCGTGAAAGCCATGATGCCTTTCGCTTGATCTAAGGGAGATCTACTATGCCTCGCGTCAAACGCGGCGTTACCGCCCGTGCCCGTCACAAGAAAGTCATTTCCGCCGCCAAGGGTTACCGTGGCCGCCGCGGTAATGTGTTCCGCATCGCCAAGCAAGCGGTCATGCGCGCTGGCCAATACGCCTACCGCGACCGCCGCAACAAGAAGCGCACGTTCCGCGCGCTCTGGATCACGCGTATCAACGCCGCCGTCCGTGAGCATGGCGTCAGCTACAGCGTGTTCATCGCCGGCCTGAAGAAGGCTGCGATCGAGCTCGACCGCAAGGTCCTGGCCGATCTGGCCGTGCGCGACAAGGCCGGCTTTGCCGCCATCGTGCAGCAAGCCAAGGCTGCGTTGGCTGCCTGATCGCGCGCTTTAACTCATCGCGCATCGCTGCAAACGGGGCTGTCATGGCCCCGTTTGCGTTTTGAGGGCTGGATTCATGACTCAATCGATTGACGACCTGGTCTCCCAGGCGCAAGAACGTTTCGCCGCGGCCAAGGACGCCGCCGCGCTCGAAAACGAAAAGGCCCGCTTCCTGGGCAAGGATGGCGCGCTGACCGTGCTGCTCAAGGGGCTGGGCAAACTCGACCCCGAGCAAAAGCGCGAGATGGGCGCGCAGATCAACCAGGCCAAGAAGAAGGTCGAGGAGTTCCTGAATCTGGGCCGCGCCGCGCTGGCGCAAGCAGAGCTGGACGCCCGTCTGGCTTCTGAAACCATCGACGTCACCCTGCCGGGCCGTGGCCGCGCGCCGGGCGGCATCCATCCGGTGATCCGGACCTGGGAGCGCGTGGAAGAAATCTTCCGCTCCATCGGCTTCGACGTGGCCGACGGCCCCGAAGTCGAGAACGACTGGACCAACTTCACCGCGCTGAACAACCCGCTGGACCATCCGGCGCGTTCCATGCAGGACACGTTCTACGTCGACATGCAGGACGCCGACGGCCTGCCGCTGCTGCTGCGCACGCACACCAGCCCGATGCAGGTGCGCTATGCCCGCATGCACAAGCCGCCCATCAAGGTCATCGCGCCGGGGCGCACCTATCGCGTCGACAGCGACGCCACGCACTCGCCCATGTTCCACCAGGTGGAAGGGCTCTGGATCGCCGAGGACATCTCCTTCGCCGACCTGAAAGGCGTGTACACCGATTTCCTGCGTTGCTTCTTCGAAAGCGACGATCTTGTCGTGCGTTTCCGCCCGTCGTTCTTCCCCTTCACCGAACCGTCCGCCGAAATCGACATGATGTTCACGTCGGGGCCGAACCGTGGCCGCTGGCTGGAGATCTCCGGTTCCGGCCAGGTGCATCCGCAAGTGGTGCGCAATTTCGGCCTGGATCCCGAGCGCTACATCGGTTTCGCCTTCGGTTCCGGGCTCGAGCGCCTGACCATGTTGCGCTACGGCGTCAACGACCTGCGCCAGTTCTACGAAGGCGATTTGCGCTTCCTGCGCCAGTTCAACGAATAATCGAAGCGACGGCTGATCATGCAATTTCCCGAATCCTGGCTGCGTTCCCTGGTCAATCCCGAGATCGCAACCGATGAACTCGCGCACCGGCTCACGATGGCCGGCCTGGAAGTCGAAGACGCCGTGCCGGCGGCCCCCGCGTTCAGCGGCGTGGTCGTGGCGCGCATCGTCGAGATCGCGCCGCATCCGGACGCCGACAAGCTGCG
This sequence comes from Achromobacter sp. 1011791174, assembly GCF_059760925.1. Classification (NCBI taxonomy): domain Bacteria; kingdom Pseudomonadati; phylum Pseudomonadota; class Betaproteobacteria; order Burkholderiales; family Alcaligenaceae; genus Achromobacter; species Achromobacter sp. 1011791174. Next base: position 12,912 of record NZ_JCBANH010000088.1, on the reverse strand, counting down.
CGTCTGCCAAGTGGACGACGGCTCCGGCGCGTTGCTGCAGATCGTCTGCGGCGCGCCCAACGCGGCCGCCGGCCTGACCGTGCCGCTGGCCCGCGTCGGCGCCGAACTGCCCGGCGGCATGAAGATCGGCGTGGCCAAGATGCGCGGCGTGCAATCGTCCGGCATGCTGTGCTCGGCGCGCGAGCTGGGCCTGTCCCAGGATCACGCCGGCCTGATGGAACTGTCCGGCGACCTGGCTCCCGGCCTGTCGATCCGCGACGCGCTGGACCTGGACGACACGCTGTTCACGCTCAAGCTCACGCCGAACCGCGCCGACTGCCTGTCGATCCTGGGCGTGGCCCGTGAAGTCGCCGCGCTGACCGGCGCGCCGCTGTCGGTGCCCACCGCCAAGGCCGTGCCCGTGACGCTGGACGAGCGCCTGCCCGTCAAGGTCGAGGCCCCCGATCTGTGCGGCCGTTTCGGCGGTCGCGTGATCCGCGGCGTCAATGCCCGCGCCGCCACGCCGGAATGGATGAAGACGCGCCTGGAGCGCGCCGGCCAGCGTTCGCTGTCGGCGCTGGTGGACATCTCCAACTACGTCATGCTCGAGCTGGGCCGTCCGTCGCACGTGTTCGACCTGGACAAGATCCAGGGCGACCTGTCGGTGCGCTGGGCCCGCGAAGGCGAGACGCTGGAACTCCTGAACGGCCAGACCGTCACGCTGGATTCCAAGGTCGGCGTGGTGGTGGCCGGCGACACCGTTGAAAGCCTGGCCGGCATCATGGGCGGCGAAGCCACGTCCGTGACGCTGGACACGCAGAACATATATCTGGAAGCCGCGTTCTGGTGGCCGCAGTCGCTGGCCGGCCGCGCGCGCCGCTACAAGTTCAGTTCGGAAGCCAGCCATCGCGGCGAACGCGGCGTGGACTACGCCACGATTCCCGAGCACATCGAGTTCATCACGCGCCTGATCGTCGACATCTGCGGCGGCCAGGCCGGTCCGCTGGACGACCAGATCGTCAACCTGCCCAAGCGCGAACCCGTGCGCATGCGCCTGGCGCGCTGCCATCGCGTGCTGGGCGTGCCGGTGACGCAGGCCGACGTCGGCCGCATCTTCGGCAGCCTGGGCCTGGAATACACCATTGAAGGCGACGACTTCGTGGTCACGCCGCCGTCGTTCCGCTTCGACATCGAGATCGAGGAAGACCTGATCGAGGAAGTCGCGCGCATCTACGGCTTCGAGAACATTCCCACCGTGCCGCCCATGGCGCGCGCCAAGATGTTCTCGCAGCCCGAAGTCCGTCGCGGCAACCACGCCCTGCGCCGCCTGGCCGCCGCGCAGGACTACCAGGAAGTGGTCAACTACAGCTTCGTCGAAGCCGACTGGGAACGCGACTACGCCGGCAATACCGACCCCGTGCGCCTGGTCAATCCCATCGCCAGCCATCTGTCGGTGATGCGTTCCAGCCTGATCGCGGGCCTGGTGGCCAACATCGTCCACAACGCCAACCGCAAGCAGACCCGCGTGCGCCTGTTCGAGCTGGGTCGCGTGTTCACGCGCGACGCCGCCGCGCAGGACGGCCCGCTGGCCGTCGCTGGCGTGCGCCAGCCGCTGATGCTGGCCGGCGCCGCCTGGGGCCCGGCCGTGGAAGAGCAGTGGGGCGCGCCCGCGCGCCACGTCGACTTCTACGACGTGAAGATGGATGTCGAGGCGCTGTTCGGCGCGCGCGGCGACCGCCTGCGCTTCGAGGCCGCCGCGCATCCCGCGCTACACCCCGGCCGCAGCGCCCGCGTCTCGCTGGACGGTAAGGTCGTCGGCTGGATCGGCGAACTGCACCCGCGTTGGGCGCAGCAGGCCGACCTGGCCCATGCGCCGGTGGTGTTCGAACTGGACGTGGCCGCGCTGTCGGAAGGCGAGCTGCCCCAGGTCCGCGAGCAGTCGCGCCAGCCCATCGTGGTGCGCGACCTGGCCCTGTGGGTCGACGCCCAGGTGCCGGTCCAGTCCATGCTGGACACCGTCACCGCGCTGGCCAAGACCGATCCCCAACTGGCCGTGCTGCGCGACCTGCGCCTGTTCGACGTGTGGCGCGAGAAGTCCCAGGATGGCGTGCCCGCGTCCGAGAAAAGCCTTGCTTTCCGATTCTGGCTACAGGACACTGAGGTCACGCTGGACGACGCCCGGGTGGCGGACTGCATGGCGCGCATCAGGGATGCCCTGATCAGCGCACACGGTGCGCGACTCCGCGCTTGAACATGGGGAACACTATGCTTGCCGAGCCGCGTACCCTGACCAAGGCTGAACTGGCCGAGCTGCTCTTCGAGCGGGTCGGCCTGAACAAGCGCGAGGCCAAGGACATCGTCGATACCTTCTTCGAAGAGATCCGCGACGCGCTCGCGCGCGGCGACTCCGTGAAGCTCTCGGGATTCGGCAACTTCCAGGTGCGCGACAAGCCGCCGCGCCCTGGTCGCAATCCCAAGACGGGCGAGACCATTCCCATCGCCGCGCGCCGCGTGGTGACCTTCCATGCCAGCCAGAAGCTCAAGAGCGTCGTGGAGCAGGCCACGCCGGCTGCGCCCGACGCCGTGGAGTGATACGCTTTGTCGGTAAATGTTATCGGCGCTCGACGCAACGCGGCATAAAATCCACTTATGACACGTCCCGAATCCACCGTTACCACCTTACCGCCCATTCCCGCCAAGCGTTACTTCACCATCGGTGAAGTCAGCGACCTGTGCGGCGTCAAGCCTCACGTCTTGCGGTACTGGGAACAGGAATTCACGCAGCTCAAGCCGGTGAAGCGGCGTGGCAACCGCCGCTACTATCAGCATCACGAAGTGCTGCTGATCCGCCGCATCCGCTCGCTGCTGTACGAACAAGGCTTCACCATCAGCGGCGCGCGCAATCGCCGCGGCGACGCGCGCGACACGCCGCATGACCAGGACGCCGCCGTGCGCCTGTCCGGCGCCGAGATGCAGGCCCTGCGCAATGAGCTGGGCAATGTGTCGGCGATGCTGGGCGAAGCATTGGGCATCAAGCCCGGCGCGCAGGCTGGCGATGCACACGCCGCCAGCATTCAATCCTCCGGCGTGTCCGCGCCGGCTGCCTGATTCCGCTTGCGCTCGCGCCGGCCTCGTGCCGGCGCGGTGTTTGCCGGCAATACGTCTCCCTTGTTTTTGAAGTCAGCGTGGCCTGAGCTGCCATGCGCGGCGTGCGTTATCGCATGCTTGTGCAATCGCGTCGCACAGTCGCGGTTGCGTTGCCGTGGGGGCTGACCTTGTCGTGTCTGGATCCGCGACGTCGCCGGCATTGGCATGGCCTTTGGGGAGATTGCGGCGACCTGGCGCTCCCTTGCGGATGGTGCGCCTGTTGATTGCACATCGACAGACACGAGGATATCCCTTGCATTCAACAGCGCCCACGCAAGCATGTTCAATGTGTGCTCCATTTTTTTTCGAGCATCTGCAAAATTTTTTGCGTGAGTGCGTGCAAACAATTTTTTGCTCTGCTATAATCTTTTTCTTTCGGGGCGTAGCGCAGCCTGGTAGCGCACTTGCATGGGGTGCAAGGGGTCGCGAGTTCGAATCCCGCCGTCCCGACCAGCAGTTCAAAAAGCCGTCAGTGATTTTTCACTGACGGCTTTTTTCATTGCTGCTGCGGGCAGCCCGACTCCGGATTGACAGTCTTCTATTGCGACGAGATCCTTGAAGACTCGAGCTAGCCTGCGCAAAGGAAGAGAAATGAGTCATCTGTTGGTGCTGGTCGTCGGTGATGACATCGAGCGCCAGTTGCAGCCATATCACGATTTCGATTGCACGGGGACAAACGACGAGTATGTGCAGTGCATCGACATCACGGCTGAGATACTGGCTCGGATTGATGCGGGAGAGCGGCTGCCTGGGGTGTTGAGCGATTATGGTTTGAAGGATCACATCCTTGCCGATGAAGCTCACGCCAGAATCGTCGGTGAGCGGGCTCCAGATATGCGGGGATATGCCGTCGTGCAGGACGGAAAACTCTTCAAGGCTGTGACGCGGACTAATCCAAACCATAAGTGGGATTGGTGGGTTATCGGTGGGCGCTGGTCGGAGTTTCTGATAACCAAACCAGGAGCGGATGCCGAGCTTGACGGCAATCTGTCCAGTTCATGCCAGGAACAACCGGCTGTGAATCAGGCACGCAAGGGCGATATCGATATGGAGGTCATGCGCGACAAGGCGGGGCGGCAGGCCGCGGAGCGCTGGGACACGGCTGCCAGCATCAGTCGCGGGGAAGGTTGGATGTCCTGGAAGCATGTCCTGGATGTCGTGCATGGGGGAAACGTCATTGCCGCCCGCGAAGCCTATCGCGCGCAACCTGTCATACATGCCGTTGCGCAGGCCTTGTATACCTCATATGACCAAGTGGACGAGTACCTCGTGCCGCGTGATCAATACATTGAAGAGGAACGCGCCTTCGCCATGGTTCCGTATGCCGTGGTGATGAATGGCGAATGGTTGGACAAAGGCTTGATTGAACAGCTGGGTGTGTCCGAAGCTGCACAAATTTGGCAGGCTTGGGGGACTCGGGCAATCCAGATACTGGAGGCGCTGCCGGACGACACGCTAATTACGGTCGTCGATTGCCACACCTAACCGCGGGGAGGATGCCTGTTTTCGTCCGTAGCCGGCAACACGATCTCCACCCGCTCCACCCCTTTCCCCTGATTCTTCCGCTTCAGCGCAATCCCGCCGATCTCTCCGGTCCTGCGCGGATGCGTGCCGCCACAGCCCATGCGGGCGAATCCCTCGACCTCCCAGTACCGCCGATGATTCGCCTCGTCGGAAAACGCTGTCACGATGGGCTTGTCGGCGGCGATCAGCGCGTCGGCTTGCGGTTGGATGGTTGGAAACAGTTCGCTGATGCTGGTCGCGCGCTGGAAGTCGATGCGTGCCTTCGCCGGTGAAATATGCGCGCCGACCTTGAGGATGCCGGGTTCGCAGTCGTAGATCAGTTGCAGCACCATCTCGGCCGCGAAGTGATGACGCATCAGGCCGTAGCGCCGCGCCCAGTCGATGCGCACGTCCACTTCATCGCCGGCGTGCAGGCCATGGCCGGGCGGCAGCGTGTAGGCGATGTCCAGGCCGTTCTTTTCCGCCTTCAGCACGGGCATGCCCGCGATCGTGCCGCTGTCGCTTTCCTGCCCGCCTGCGTTGGCGTAGAAGATCGTCGCGCGCAGGCGGACGATGTCTCCGTCGACGGCGGACACCTCGGTCCGCAGATGGTACAGGTAGGGGTCTTGCCAGAAAACCTTGTCTGTCACGTGGGGCTCCGCGCGCGAGGGGCTGGGATGATCCAGCGACTATAGAGCATCGCTCAGGCTGTCTGCACTTTCCTGCAATGCTGCTTGCTTCCGTCCGCCGAGGTGATGGTCAGCGTCGCCGCTGCGCGATGGAACTCGTGGCGTTCGTCGAAGGCATCGGCGCGCCATGCCTGGGCATCCGGGCCGGCCTGGCTGGGGCGGATCGCATAGCGGCACGGGACGCCGTAGTCGCGCGTCGCGGCGATGAGCCGGCGCGCGGTGTCGACGACGTAGGTCGCGCCCTGTTCATCGCGATAGGCGCCTTGCGCCCAGTCGTCGACGTGCTCGGTCAGGGCGGCGGGATAGGCAGGCCAGGCCTCGCCCATGGCCAGCCCCAGCAGGCGTCGCGCCGTCGCGCTGGCCGGCGTCGAGGCGGTGTTGAACAGCACGACGGCGCACAGCCTGCGTTCCGGCAGGCCCAGCAGCATGGACGTATGGCCATTGACGTCGCCCTTGTGCGCGACGCTGCGCCAGCGCCGGCCGTCGATCTCGATCTCGTCCAGCCACCAGCCGCAACCGAAGTCGCCGGGCGGGCCGCCCAGCATCAAGTCAGTATGCGCCGCGTCCAGGACCTTGCCGTCGATCAGCGACAGCCACCAGCGGGCCAGGTCGCGCGCGCTGGCGGCCAGGTCGTAGGCGCCGAATGCCACGCTGGGATGCAAGGGCGGCGCGGGCGGTCTGTCCGGATCCAGCATGCAGCCTATGCTGTGCGCGGTGTCGATCGATCCCGTCTCGCGCAGTTCCAGCGCTTGCCAGAACATTGTGCGCAGCTGGTCGTGCAGCGCATCGCCGCCGACGCGTTCCGCGATCCGGGCCAGCACGGCGTAGCCGGTGTTGCTGTAGCGGCAGGACTGTCCTGGCGTGTACATCAGGGGCGAGGCGGTGATCAGCCTGATCAGATCCTCGGGCGCGATGTGACGCCCCATCAGTTCCGGCCAATAGGCGGGCAGGGCGGTGTGGTTGCCCAGGCCCGAGCGGTGCCGCAGCAGATGCATGGGCGTGATGCGCGGATCCAGGCCGCAATCCGGCAGGTGCCGCGCGGCGCTGTCGTGCAGATCGAGCTTGCCATGCTGCGCCAGCCGCAGGATCGCGGCGGCCGTGTGGCTCTTGCTCAGGGATCCGATGCGAAAGCGGGTGTCCGGGGCGTTCTTGCGGCCGCTGGCTAGGTTCGCATGGCCGCAGGCCTGTTCGGCCACGGCTGCGCCATCGGCGTAGACGCCCAGCACGCCGTGGAGATCGGCGTGCGAGGCCAGGTCTTGCAGGTACTGGTGCAGCGCGAGTGTCATGGGCGGTGATCGATATCGAAAAACGCGGGGCGCGAGAGCAGGGGAGCCGCGATCGGGCCGCGGGCACGCCATGGCCCGCGACCTCGACGGGCCTATGGACCTTAAAGCGGCTACAGCCTCTATCGTGCCAGGCAGTTCAACTGTAAGGAGCAAGCATGTCCAGCGTGTTGGAACGTTCCCGTTTCGTTCTGGTCATCGGCGGTGGGCAGGCCGGATTGGCGGCGGGCTATTGGCTGAAGCGGCAGGATATTCCTTTTCTGATCGTCGAGGGCAGCGCCCGGATCGGCGATGTCTGGCGGCAACGCTACGCCTCGCTGTCGCTGTTCACCACGCGCGCGTTCAGCGCCTTGCCCGGCATGGCCCTGGCGGGCAAGGCGCAGGGCTATGCCGGCCGCGATGAGTTCGCGGATTACCTGGAGGCCTACGCACGGCGCTTCGCGTTGCCCATCCGGCTGTCGACCTCGGTCCAGCGCCTGCGCGCCGGGCCGCAGGGGAGCTTCCTGGCCGACTTGTCGGACGGCGGCACGCTGGCCGCCACGCATGTCATCGTGGCGACGGGCGGCTTTCAGGCGCCGGTGGTGCCGGCGATCGCGCGCGGCTTCGGCGCTCAGATTCCGCAGTTGACCCCGGAGAGCTTCGGCGCCGGCGAGTCCTTGCCCGACGGGCCGGTACTGGTGGTGGGAGACGGGGCCAGCGGCCGCGACCTGGCCGTGCAGGCCTCGGCCTCGCATCCGGTGATGCTGGCCACGGGCAAGCCGCGCAAGCTGGTGCCCGAGCGTGTGCTGGGCCAATCGATCTGGTGGTGGCTGCGCAGCCTGGGGCTGATGCGCGCGTCGTCCGCGTCATTCATCGGCAAGGCATTGCGGCGCAGGGACCCCTTTCCCGATCGTGATCGCGGCCTGGCGAGCCTGGCGCGGCGCGGCATCGAGTTGCGGCCCAGGCTGACGGCCGCCGAGGGCGATACCGCCGTGTTCGCCGACGGCGAGCGCCGTAAGGTGGTGGCGGTCGTGTGGGCGGTTGGCTATCGGGATCGGACCGATTGGATCGAGATCCCCGGCGCCTTGGGCGATGACGGCCGCTTGCTTCACGACGCCGGCGTTTCTCCGGTGCCCGGCATTGCCTATGTCGGCCGTCCGTGGCAGCGTAACCGCGCGTCGGCGCTGGTCATGGGGGCGGGCGAGGATGCGCGGCGCATCGTCGAGTCCATCAGACGCGAGGACGCGCCTCGTCGGATCGCTGCTGCTGTGCCGCCACGGGCGGCGGAGCCGCGCTGATGGCCCGCAAGTAAATGCACCATTCTTCACCGTTTTCTCCAGGGAATCATGGCCTTTCCCGCTAGCATGTGCGCAGGGTCGAGCAAGCAGCCGGCCTTTCAAGCGCGCATGGCTGGCATGCGTCAGACGAGGCAGACAGTGAAAGTGGAAAGAACATGGTTCAAGGATTGAACGGCAAGGCAGCGCGGGCGCGCGGATCGGACGCCGTGCAGGGTGTGCGCCGCCTTGCGTGCGGGACCGGGGCGTCAGCGGCTCCCGCCGCGCCGCGCCGCATCCTGCAAGGCGCGGGCGCCGCCATCGCGGCCGCGCTGATGGCCGTGGCGCCGCCGGCGTGGGCCGCCGGGCCGGCCGTCGTCGTCAAGCATGGCGAGACCGTCACGATAGATGGCGTGCGCAACATCGTCATGCACGCCGACCAGGCCAAGGGCGGCATCCTGCTGCTGACGGGCGGCGACGGGCGCCTGAACGTAACGGACGGCGCGCAGTTCACCGATGGCGCGGACAACGTGCTGATCCGCAACCGCGACGCTTTCGCGGCGCGTGGCTACAACGTGATGCTGGTCGACCTGGGCACGGACTTGGCGGCGGCGGTCGGCTATATGTCCAGGTTGAAAGCGCCGGTGACCGTCATCGGCACCAGCAAGGGCACGGAGCGGCTGGCGCAGGGATTGGCGAAGGGCGCGCGTCCGGACAAGGTGGTGCTGTCCTCGGGCTTTCTCAGCCAGGAATCCGGGCCGGGCGACAGCGTGCAAGCCATCCTGGGCACGCCGTCGCGGCTGCCGCCGGCCTTGGTTATCCACCACCGCGAGGACCATTGCCGCTGGACGCGCCCGGCCGGGGTCGAGCCGTTCAAGACCTGGGCCGGTTCGAAGGTCGAGGTCGCGTGGCTCAACGGCGGCGTGGACGATCAGGCGAATTCCTGCCGCTATAGCGCGCATCATGGCTTCGCCGGCCTGGACGCGGCATTCGTGGACCGCATCATGGCCTTTGTCGCGAAGTAGGTAGTCGGGCGGCCAGCCTGTTATGGCGCAATCCCGGCCGCTCTGTGCATGGCGGCGCGGCCGGACCTTGCCCATACTGATGGCGTGCCCGCACTCGTCCGCGCACCTTGCGCGGGCGGCGCGCGCAGCCAACCAGGATCCGTTCCATGCCCTATCGCTACGTTGTCGCCGATGTCTTCACCCGCCACGCCTATGGCGGCAATCCGCTGGCCGTCGTGCTCGACGCGCAAGGCCTGGATGCCGCGCAGATGCAGCGCATCGCGCGCGAGTTCAATTTCTCCGAGACCAGCTTCGTGCTGCCGGCGCGCGATCCGGCGCACACGGCCGAGGTGCGGATCTTCACGCCCGATCGGGAAGTGCCTTTCGCCGGACATCCCAATGTCGGCACGGCGGTGGTGCTGGCGCGCGAGCTGGCGGCATCGGGACGTCCCGTGCCGGACGCGTTCGTGTTCGAAGAGGCGGCCGGACTGGTGCGGATCGCGCTGCGGCGCGAAGGGGCGGACGTGGACGGCGCCGAGTTGCAGGCGCCGCAGCCGCTGTCCCGGCGCGCTCTGGCGCCCGTGGATGCGGTGGCGCGGGCCTTGCGTCTGGCGCCCGGGGACATCGAGACGGCCGAGCACGCGCCGCAAGTCGTGTCGGTCGGTCTGACCTTCCTGGTGGTCCAGCTGGCCAGCCGCGTTGCGCTGCGCCGCGCGTCGCCGGATCCTGCCGGCTATGCGGCGCTGCTGCCGCTGGACGACGCGCGTTCCATCTATGCCTATACGACCGACACGGCGGCGGACACGGGGCAGGGGCCGACCGACATCCAGGCCCGCATGTTCACGGGCCGCATGACGGAAGACCCTGCCACCGGCAGCGCCACCGCAGCGGCCACGGCGCTGCGCGCGGCATTGCGGGGCGCGGGGACCACGCTGCGACTGCGCGTGGGACAGGGCGTGGACATGGGGCGCGCCAGCCTGCTGCACGCGCATGCAGAGGTCCGGCAGGACGGTGTGTGGGCGGGCGTGGCGGGCAACGCGGTGGTCGTGATGGAAGGCACGCTGGCGGCGCCTGCCGCGTCTTGAGCCGTCTAGCGCGGGTAAGGGGCGAGCGGGCGGTGAGCGCGTCGTCCACGAGCCGGCGGCGCGACAAGCCGAGTGTCTTGCCAGGATTGCGCATCGCCGCTAAGCTGGCGCACATGAATCCGATTACCACCGCCCGGCCCTGCCGGGCCGATTCCCGACGAACCGCTCGACGCATGCGTTGAGTGGCCCGTCACGTCCGGGCGCCGTCCAGGCGCCGCATTGCAGAAGGCCACGATATGTCCCGTGGCCTTTTTGTTTTTCGCGCAGTATCCCGTCCGCAGGCGTATCGTCCGGCCTTCGTTTTTCCCTTTTTGAGGAACGAAGCATGTCGCATCACGATCTGAACATCCGCGCTTTCCATCCGGCCGACGAGGCCGCCGTCATCCAGCTGTGGCACGACAGCGGTCTGACGCGGCCCTGGAACGACCCGAAGAAGGATGTGGCCCGCAAGTTGACGGTGCAGCCCGGGCTGTTCCTGGTGGGCGAGGCTGGCGGACGCATCGTGGCCGCGACAATGGCCGGGTACGACGGGCATCGCGGCTGGATCAACTACCTTGCAGTGGCGCCGGACTGCCGTCGGCGCGGCTATGCCTCGATGCTGATGCGCGTGGCCGAACGCAAGCTGCTGGAGCTGGGCTGCCCCAAGATCAATCTGCTGATCCGTGCGGAAAACGCGGCCGTGCGTGGTTTCTACGAGAGCCTGGGCTTTGGCATGGACGACGTGGTGAGCATGGGCAAGCGCCTGATCCCGGACCTGTGAGGCGGCGCGAATACGGGAAGGCTGGCCGCCTTCCCGCGCTTGCCGCGTCCGTGTTGCGCGCGGTCCTGCCCGCGCTCAGATCTGCACGGTCAGGTACACCGCTTCGCGTCCGACCACGGGCATGCGGGTCGGCATGAAGATGGTGCAGTCGTCGCAAGGCGAGCGGATCTCTTCGCCGCCGTTGATGGCGATGAGTTCGCCTTTCTGGAAGACCTCGAAGCCCAGCACCGGGCGCGTGAAGCGGAAGTCGGTGGACTTCACCATGTGCACTTCCAGCAGCATGTAGCGTCGCGCGGGCGGCGCGGTCTCGGCCGAGGCCGGCGTGTCGATCAGGCCCAGGTGGCCCAGGAAGCGCAGCGTCACGTCGGTGGCCAGGTCGGCCGCCGAGCGCGCGAAGTGCTGGCCGCATTCCACCACCACGGCGCCGCCGCTGTCGGACTGCGGATCGCCATGGCGGCCATGACCCATGACGCCGGTGCCGGGAAAACGCTCGGCCGGCATCACCAGCTGCACTTCGGGCGTGCCGACGGCGGTGGCCAGCGCGGCGTTGCGCGGCAGGTCGTAGTAGACCCAGAACGGCTGCACCGGCGCGCGCGTCGAATGGATGTCGAGGATGTAGTCGGCGGCGTCCAGCACCGGGCGCAGCTCGCGCGCGCGGCGCAGCTCGGGGCTTTGCTCGCTGCCGTCGAGCAGTTCGGGGGTCCAGATGCGGTTCAGGTTGTGCACCAGCTGGCGATTCTCGTAGGGGCGCTCCAGGTCGAAGGCCTCGTAGGCTTCGATATTGGCGAAGCTCACCGTGAGCGTGCCGATCTTGGGGCGCACCGCGTTGTCCAGCAGGTGCGTGGCGGCCACCATGCCGCAGATCTCGTTGCCGTGCGTGAGCGCGTTGATCAGCACGTGCGGGCCCGGGCGGCCCGATTCAAAGCGATGGACGTAGTCGATGCCGGTGTTGCCGGCGCGATAGGCGGAGAGGTCGCGCGGCAGCACTTCCAGCGGCGCGGTGTCGGGGGCGAAGTCGGGATGGTCCATGGTTGCGGTTCTCATTCGGGCCGGATGCCGGCGCGTTCAATCAGGTCTTTATACAGGGACAGGCGTTCGGACATCATGGCAGTGAACTGGGCCGGCGTCTGTTCGTCGGGCGGCAGGGCGCCGTTTTTCTCCAGCGTCTGCTGCAATTCTTCCTGGCGGGCGACGGTCCGCACGGCCTGCAGCAGCGTCTGGAGCACGTCGGCGGGCGTGCCGGCGGGCGCCGCCAGCCCGATCCACGAGGTCGTGTTGAGCGTCGGATGACCAAGTTCGGCGAAGGTCGGCACGTCGGGCAGGTAGGCCGGACGCGCGGGCGCGGCGATCGCCAGGGCGCGCAGCTTGCCGGACTGGATGTAAGGCAGCATGGGCGCCAGGTTGTCCAGCATGAACTGCACCTGATTCGACAGCAGTCCGCTGATCAGCGGGCCGCCGCCACGGTAGGGCACGTGCACGGCCTTCACGCCCAGCGTGCTCTTGAACAGTTCGGCGTTGAGCTGGCCCATGCTGCCCACGCCCGCCGTGCCGAAATGAAGCTGGTCGGGATTGGCCTTCAGGTGCGCGACGAATTCCGTCAGCGTGCGGGCCGGTACGTCCGGATGCACCACCAGCGCGTTCAGCAAGCGCGACAGCTGCGAGATAGCGCTGAAGTCCTGGATCGGGTCGTAGCCCAGGTTGCTGTGCATCAGCGGGTTGGCCAGGTGCGAGCTTTGCGACGAAGCCACCAGCGTGTAGCCGTCCGCCTTGGCGCGGGCCACGCGCTGGCTGCCGATGGAGCCGCCGGCGCCGTCGCGGTTCTCGATGATCACGCTCACGCCCAGCACCTTCGCCAGCCGTTCGGCATAGATGCGGCCGATCAGGTCGACGGAGCCGCCGGCGGGAAAGGGCACCACCAGCGTGATGGGCCGGGAGGGATAGGCATCGGCGCGGACGGCCAAGGGCGCGAGCGGCAGCAGGGCGGCGCCCAGGCCGGCTTGCAGCAGGCTGCGGCGCCGGCCGCAGACGGCTGCGGGTGGGTGAGTCATGACGGGATCTGGGTTAGGGACTTGAGAAATGCGGGAGTGAAAAATATGCAAAGTGAATTGCAAAATTGAAATATAAAATGCAATGAGCTTTGTGAGACCCTGGGGTTATCACCTACGGATGCCCCGGGCGTGGCGTCGGGTCTGGGCGGGTCGAGCCGGGG
>NZ_JCBANH010000087.1:0-27384 GCF_059760925.1 Achromobacter sp. 1011791174 | reverse complement strand
CCGACACCATCACCGTGACCGTCGACGACGGCAACGGCGGCACCGCCACGCAAGTCATCACCGTCACCGTCACCGGCACCAACGATGCCCCGACCATCTCCGGCACCGCGACCGGCCAGATCAAGGAAGGCAGCAACCAGGACGTGACCGGCCAGCTGACCCAGCACGACGTCGACACCAACGACACGCACACCTGGTCCGTCAACGACGACGGCAAGGGCAAGTACGGTTCGTTCACCGTTGACCAGAATGGCAAGTGGACCTACAAGCTCGACAACTCCAATCCTGACGTCAAGGCGCTCAAGGACGGCGAGCATGTGACCGACACCATCACCGTGACCGTCGACGACGGCCATGGCGGCAAGGCCACGCAGACCATCACCATCACGGTCGATGGCACCAGCGACGGCGCCGTCATCACTCCGAGCAAGCCGGGTGACGACAAGGGCACGGTCACGGAAGACAAGGAACTGACCGCCAGCGGCAAGCTCGATGTCACCGACCCGGACGCCGGCGAGGCCGTGTTCAAGCCCCAGACCGACTTCAAGGGCCAGTACGGCACCTTCTCCATCGACGCCAACGGCAACTGGACCTTCAAGCTCGACAACGACGCCAAGGCCATCCAGCAGCTCGGCGCCAAGGACTCGCTGACCGAGAAATTCACGGTCACGACCGCTGACGGCACCACCGGCCAGGTCGTCATCACCATCAACGGCACCAACGACAAGCCGACCATCACGGGCCTGGCCACCGGCGACGTCAAGGAAGACGGCACGCTGACCACCACCGGCCAGCTGACCCAGCACGACATCGACGCCACCGATAAGCACACCTGGTCCGTCAACAACGACGGCAAGGGCCAGTACGGCACCTTCACCGTCGACGCCACCGGCAAGTGGACCTATGTGCTGGACAACAAGAGCGCCCAGGTGCAGGCCCTGGCCGAAGGCCAGAAGGTCACCGACACCATCACCGTCACCGTCGACGACGGCAACGGCGGCACCGCCACCCAGGTCATCACCGTCACCATCACCGGCACCAACGACGCGGCCGTCATCACCCCGAGCAAGCCGGGTGACGACGCCGGTTCGGTCAAGGAAGACGACAAGCTCACCACCGGCGGCAAGCTGGATGTCACCGACAAGGACGCCGGCGAAGCCTCGTTCAAGCCCCAGACCGACTTCAAGGGCGATCACGGCAAGTTCTCGATCGATGCCAACGGCAACTGGAAGTACGAACTCGACAACAACGATCCCAAGGTCCAGGCCCTGGGCGTGGGCGAGAAGCTGGTCGAGACCTTCGAAGTCGTCACCGCCGACGGCACCAAGGGCACCGTCACCGTCACCATCAATGGCACCAACGACGCCCCGGTCATCAGCGGCCAGGCCTCCGGCGAAGTCACCGATGGCGGCAACACCAGCGCCACCGGCCAGCTCGGCAAGACCGACGTCGACGTCAACGACACCCACACCTGGTCCGTCAGCAACGACGGCAAGGGCAAGTACGGCACCTTCACCGTCGACCAGACCGGCAAGTGGACCTATAACCTGGATCCCGCCAACACGTCCGTCAAGGAACTGAAGACCGGCGAGTCCATCACCGAGACCTTCACCGTCTACGTGGATGATGGCAAGGGTGGCAAGACCCCCGAGACCATCACCGTCAAGATCAACGGCACCAACGACGGCGCCATCATCACCCCGAGCAAGCCGGGCGACGACAAGGGCTCGGTGACCGAAGACGACAAGCTCACCGCCAACGGCAAGCTGGACGTGGTCGACCCCGACAAGGGCGAGGCCGTGTTCAAGCCCCAGACCGACATCGCGGGCACGTATGGCAAGTTCTCCATCGACGCCAACGGCAACTGGAAGTACGAGCTCAACAACAGCGATCCCAAGGTCCAGGCCCTGGGCGCCGGCGAGAAGCTGACCGAGACCTTCACGGTCACCACCGCCGACGGCACCACCGGCACGGTCACCATCACCGTCAACGGCACCAACGATAAGCCGACCATCGGCGGCGTGGCCACGGGCGATGTCAAGGAAGACGGCACGCAGGAAGTGTCGGGCCAACTGACCAAGACCGACGTGGACGTCAACGACAAACACACCTGGTCGGTCAACGACAACGGCAAGGGCCAGTACGGCACCTTCTCGGTCGACACCAACGGGAAGTGGACCTACAAGCTGGACAACGACAGCGCCCAGGTCCAAGCCCTGAAGGAAGGTCAGAAGGTCACCGACACCATCACCGTGACCGTCGACGACGGCCATGGCGGCACCGCCACCCAGGTCGTCACCGTCACCATTACCGGCACCAACGACGCCGCCGTCATCACCCCGAGCAAGCCGGGCGACGACGCCGGTTCGGTCACCGAAGACAAGGTCTATACGGCCAACGGCAAGCTCAACGTCACCGACAAGGATGCCGGCGAAGCCTCGTTCAAGCCCCAGACCGACTTCAAGGGCGATCACGGCAAGTTCTCGATCGACGCCAACGGCAACTGGAAATACGAGCTTGACAACGCCGATCCCAAGGTCCAGGCCCTGGGCGTGGGCGAGAAGCTGGTCGAGACCTTCGAGGTCGTCACCGCCGACGGCACCAAGGGCACCGTCACCGTCACCATCAACGGCACCAATGACGCCCCGACCATCGGCGGCGTGGCTGCGGGCGCGGTGAAGGAAGACGGCACGACCACGGTGTCCGGCCAACTGACCAAGAGCGACGTCGACACCAACGACACCCATACCTGGTCCATCGCCAACAACGGCAATGGCCAGTATGGCAAGTTCACCGTCGACCAGACCGGCAAGTGGACCTACGTGCTCGACAACAAGAGCGCCCAGGTCCAGGCCCTGGCCGAAGGCCAGACGGCGACCGACACCATCATCGTCACGGTCAATGACGGCAAGGGCGGCACGGCGACCCAGGAAATCACCGTCACCATCACCGGCACCAACGACGCCCCGACCATAGGCGGCGTGGCCACCGGCGCAGTGACGGAAGATGCCGCCGTCACCACCGTAACGGGCCAGCTGACCAAGACGGACGTCGACGCCACCGATACGCACACCTGGAGCATTGCCAACAACGGCAACGGCCAGTACGGCAAGTTCACGCTCGATCAGACTGGCAAGTGGACGTACGTGCTGGACAACGGCAGCACCAAGGTGCAGTCCCTGGCCGCGGGCCAGACGGTCACCGACACCATCACCGTCACGATCAGCGACGGCAAGGGCGGCACGGCGACCAAGGACATCACTATCACCATCACGGGCGCCAATGACAACCCGACCATTGGCGGCGTCGCCACCGGCGCGGTGAAGGAAGACGGCACGCTGACGACCGCCGGCCAGCTGACCAAGAGCGACATCGACACGAACGACACCCACACCTGGTCCATCGCCAACAGCGGCAATGGCCAGTACGGCAAGTTCACGCTCGACCAGACAGGCAAGTGGACCTATACGCTGGACAACGCCAGCGCCAAGGTCCAGGCCCTGGTCGAAGGCCAGACGGTCACCGACACCATCACCGTCACAGTCAATGACGGCAAGGGCGGCACGGCGACCCAGGAAATCACCGTCACCATCACCGGCACCAACGACGTCGCCAAGATCACCGGCCAGTCTACCGGCGCGGTGATCGAGGACAACACGTTGCTCTCATCCGGCAAGCTGACGGTCTCCGACGCCGACGCTGGCCAGAGCAGCGTGGTCGCCCAGACCAATGCCGCTGGCAAGTACGGCACGTTCTCGATCGATGCCAATGGCAACTGGACCTATTCGCTGAACAACAGCTCGCAGGTGGTGCAGGATCTGAAACCCGGTCAGGTGGTCAAGGAAACCTTCGAAGTCGTTTCTGCCGACGGTTCGGCCAAGCAGACCATCACGATCGACGTGGTCGGCACCAACGACGCGCCGGTGGCCGCTGACAATGCCACCAGCGTGGACGTGGGCTCCAGCCACACCTTCAACATCGCCGAATTCAACTTCAGCGATGGCGCCGAAGGCAACAACCTGCAGAGCGTGATCATCACGCGTCTGCCGACCGACGGCACGCTGACGCTGAACGGCCAGCCGGTCACGGCGAACACCGCGATCTCGGCCGCTGATATCACCGCGGGCAAGCTGGTCTACACGCCGTCCGCCTCGGGTCAGGACACCTCGTTCGGCTTCCAGGTCCGCGACGACGGCGGCACGGCCAATGGCGGCAAGGACACGTCGGGCGACTACAACTTCGCCATCAAGACCAACAACTTCATCTCGGGCGGCAACGAAGGCAGCGGCACCGGCACCAATCCGCCGATCAACGGCGGCAGCGGCGACGACGTCATCCTTGGCGACAAGGGCGGCACGGTCACGACAGTCGAGCCGGGCAAGAACTACAACATCGCAATCGTCGTCGATACGTCGGGCAGCATGAAGGATGCCTCCGGCACGAACAACCTGAGCCGCATGCAGCTCACCATCGACGCGCTCAAGAACCTGGCCACCACCCTGTCCAAGCATGACGGCATCGTCAACGTAACGTTGATCGGCTTCGAGTCGTCGGCTTCCAGCAAGTACAGCATCAACGGCCTGACCAAGGACAACGTCGGCGACCTGATCAAGGCCATCGAAAAGCTGTCCGCCAATGGCGGCACCAACTACGAAGACGCATTCCTGAAGACGGTCAGCTGGTTCAACAAACAGCCCACCTCGGCCAACGGCAAGCCGTTCGAGAATGTCACGTACTTCCTGACCGACGGTGACCCCACCTTCAGCAACAACGGCAGCAACGGCGGCGGCAATTCCACCGAGTACCGCGACATGCTGGATGCCATCAATGCCTTCAAGAGCCTGAGCGGCAAGAGCACCGTGCATGCCATCGGTATCGGCAATGGCGTCAACGAGGGCTACCTGAAGTTCTTCGACAACACCAATGTCACCGGGACCGGCTCGGTTTCGCTCCCGACCGGGAATTGGTGGGAAGGCTACCAGACAGTCACCGGCCCCACCGGTCAGCCCCAGATCGTCAACACCGCCAAGGATCTCGCCGCCGCGCTGCAAGGCGGCTCGACCAGCACGGATCCGGCGGCTGTCGGAAACGACATCATCAACGGCGGCGCCGGCAACGACATCATCTTCGGCGATACGCTCAACACTGACGGCGCGGTCCTGAACTGGGCCTCCGTGGGCGGCCGTCCGGCCGATCTGGCGGCGGGTTCGGGCCTGAAGGCGCTGCAGGTGTTCCTGGAGATGCGCGACGGACATGCGCCGACCAACGGCGACCTGTACCAGTACATCAAGGACCACCACGCCGACTTCAACCTGCCCGACGACCCGCGCGGCGGGGATGACATCATCCACGGCGGTACCGGCAACGACATCATCTACGGCCAGGGCGGCAACGACACCCTGTACGGCGATGATGGCAATGACATCATCTACGGCGGCGCGGGCGACGACAAGCTGTACGGCGGCGACGGCGACGACAAGCTGTACGGCGGTTCGGGCAACGACTACCTGGAAGGCGGCAACGGCAGCGACCTGCTGGTCGGCGGCAAGGGCGACGACACGCTGGTCGGCGGCGCCGGCAGCGACACCTTCAAGTGGGAGCTGAACGACCAGGGCACGACGGCCAAGCCGGCGGTGGACACGATCAAGGACTTCTCGATCGCCAAGCCGACCGATGGCGGCGACATCCTGGATCTGAAGGAACTGCTGGTCGGCGAGAAGGACAGCACGCTGACCCAGTACCTGAACTTCCACAAGGAAGGCAACAACACGGTCATCGACGTCAACACCAAGGGCCAGCTCGCTGCCCAGGGCGCCGACCAGAAGATCGTGCTGGAGAACGTCGACCTGACGCAAGGCGGCCAGCTCAACAACCAGGCCATCATCAATGACCTGCTGCAGAAGGGCAAGCTGAACGTCGACCACAGCTAAACCGTAGTACGCAGTACCCGGGGGAGGGGTTGGCCGGATTCGGCCTCCCCTCCCCCTGCATTTTTTCGACGGATGTCGCCAGTAGTAACGCGAAAAATGTGAAAATCCGTTTCATGCCATCGACCCGCCGTTTCCGCGTCGCGCTGAACCTGTGCCGATTGGCTTTGCTCTGTCTGGTCTGCATCTGGGGCGGCTCGTTCGCCCTGGAGATCAACGCCGACAAGCTGCAAAGCCTCTCGGCCAGCCGCTATGGCTCCAAGGGCGCGAAGGCGGTGGCCAGCTGGCTGCAATTGCTGCGCGGCCCGCTGCCGCCGGCCGAGCGCGACAAGCTGACGCTGGTCAACGACTTCTGGAACCGTTCGGTGATGTCCGGAGAGGACTCCGTGATCTGGGGCCAGCCCGACTACTGGGCCACGCCGCTGGAATCGCTGGGCAAGGGCGCCGGGGACTGCGAGGACTATGTCATCGGCAAATACTTCTCCTTGCTGGCCATGGGCGTGCCGGCCAACAAGCTGCGCTTCATCTACGTCCGCGCCCGCATCGGCGGCCCGGCCAGCAGCTCGCAGGTCGCCCACATGGTGCTGGGTTACTACGAAACGCCCAACGCAGTACCGCTGGTGCTGGACAGCCTGATCTCGACGATCCTGCCCGCCACGCAGCGCCGCGACCTGACGCCGGTGTTCAGCTTCAACGCCGACGGGGTCTATGTGGATGGCAAGCCCGCCGCGCCGGTTGACCGCCTCAGCCGCTGGCGCGACCTTCTTCAACGAATGGAACGGGAAGGCATCCGCCCCTGACGCCTGGAAATAAGACCATGTCCATACTTCGACAGCTTCTGCTCAGCGTAACCATCGCCATCGGCGTGATCCTGCTCGGCACCCTGGCGCTGAGCGTCAACGCCGCGCGCGAATACCTGTCCGGCCAGCTGCAGGTGCAGAGCACGGACGCCTCGGTGTCGCTGGCGCTGTCCCTGTCGCAGCCGGCCAACAATGACCCGGTGTTGCAGGAATTGCTGGTGTCGGCGCTGTTCGACGGCGGCCATTTCTCGCTGGTGCGCCTGAGCGATCCGGAAGGCAAGGTGCTGATCGAGCGCCGCTCCACCGCCACGGCCGCCTCGGTGCCGGGCTGGTTCCGCACGCTGGCGCCGCTGGCCTCGGGCACGGCCAGCCACGCGGTCAGCGACGGCTGGCGGCAGATCGGCGAGGTGACGCTGGTCGCCAACGACGCCTACGCCTGGGAAGCCTTGTGGCGCAGCAGCCTGAAGATGGTGGCGCTGGTGGTGGGCGCCGGCGTGCTGTGGGCCCTGTTCGCCTTCGCGCTGGTGCGCTGGATCAAGAACCGCCTGTTGCGCGAAATCAGCGAGCACGTGCGCAGCATCGGCCAGAGCACGCCGCCGCAGCAGGTCGAGGCGCGCGTACCGGAACTGTCCGGCGTGGTGCAGGCGCTGAACCAGACGCGCGAGCGCGTCTACGCCAGCGTCGAGGAACAGAATGCCCAGATCGAGTCGCTGAAGCTGGAACTGAACCAGGATCCGGTCACCGGCCTGCCCAACCGCAAGTACTTCGTCAACGAATTCCGCCGCGCGCTGGAGGCGTCCGCCCCGACCGATTCCGGACGCGGCGGCGAAACCGGCGGCCATGTCCTGGTGCTGCGCCAGCGCGACCTGGCAGATCTGAACCGCCACATGCCGCGCGAGTTCATCGACCAATGGCTGCGCGCGGTCTGCGAGCGCGTGCAGGCCTCGCTGGCCAGCCTGAACGCGGGATCGGCGCTACTGGCCCGCCTGAACGGTTCGGACTTCGCCCTGCTGCTGCCCCGCTGCGCGGCGCCGCAAGCCATGATGATCGCCGAGCGCGTGCGCACCGACCTGCACGCCTCGCGCATCCCCGTGGGCGAGGGCCATCTGTGCCGCTGGGCCCAGGCCATGACCGACTACAGCGCCGGCAGCCAGGCGGGTCCGGTGCTGTCGCGCCTGGATTTCGGCCTGATGCGGGCCGAGAGCGCCGGCAACGACCAGGTGGTGATCCTGGGCGCCACGGATACCCAATCGCCGTCGGAAGCCGGCGAACAGGCTTGGAAGCAGGCCATCCAGTCGGCGCTGGAGGAAAACCGCTACGAGTTGGCCACCGAGACACTGACCAGCGCCAACGGCAGCCTGGTACGGACCGAGGCCATGCTGATGCTGCGCACCGCCGCGGACCAGATGCCCATCCCCGCCACGCTCTTCATTCCGCCGGCGGTGCGGCTGGACCTGGTGGCCGACTGCGACCTGCAGGCGGTGGCGCTGGGCCTGCAATGGCTGGCCGCGAACGAAGGCGAGCTGGCCGTGCGCGTCGCCCTGCCCTCGTTGCGCGGCCAGAAATTCTTCCGCCAGCTGGCCCTGCTGCTGACCGAGAAGCGCCCGCTGGCGCCCAGGCTGTTCCTGGAAATCGATGCTCACGGCCTGGTCGAATGCCACGAGCAGATCGCCACGCTGGCGCGGGTGGTGTCGGAATTTGGCGCGCATATCGGCGTGCGCCGGCTGGCGCAGCAATTCGGCGCGGTGGCGCAGCTGCATACGCTGCCGCTGTCCTACGTGAAGCTGGGCGGCGGCTTCGTGGGCGGCATGTCGCAAAGCCCGGGCAGCCAGCAGCTGACGGCCTCGGTACTGCAGACGGCGCGCGCCCTGAACATCGCGGTGTATGCGGAAGACGTGCCCGACGCGGAAACCCAGCGCATCCTGGCCGGCCTGGGCATCAACGTGATGCGCGGTCCCGGCGTCAGGCCGCAGGGCCGGCAGGGCTGAGGGTCATGGCCGCCTGACGGCGGTCCACGCCGGGCCGGCCCGCGCTCCGCGCTAGTCGATGCCCACGGTCACGCCCGCGCTCGAACCCGGCTTGCGCAAGGCCATGCGCAGCCAGGAGATGAAATCGCGCGCGGCCGGCGTCATCAGGTTCTCGTCCGGGTAAGCCAGGCACACCGCGCCTTGCGGCATGCCGCCGGCCACGTTCAGCCTGCGCAGCGCCCCGCTGCGCAGACGCTCGGCCAACACTTTCGCGCCGGCATCGCTCCAGATCGACACCACATCCATCCGCGTGACCAGATTGGCGTAGACATAGGCGGACGAGCAGCGCAGCACGCGCGCAGGCGGCGCCAGGCCGTGCTTGGAAAACAGCACGCGCATCAGGCTTGATTCATCGCTGGCCGCATCCAGCACCATCCAGCGCTGCGCCTGCAGGTCTTCGGCGCTGACATCCAGCGGACCCGCATATCCGCCGCTGACAGCCAGCGCCGAGCCGATCTCATACAGCGATTCCAGCCGGTAGTGCGGCGCGGCGTCCTCCAGCAGGCCGTATTCCGTATACAGGGCGATATCCAGGCTGCCGTCCTCGAGGCCGGCCACGATCTGCGCGCGGCGCAGCTCCAGGATGCTGAGCCGCACGTCGGGCCGCTCGGCGGCGAACGCGGTCACGGCGTCGAGGAAGGCCTCGGTGGCGGACACGGGCGTGATCGCGATGCACAGGCTGCCTCCGGCGGCGCCGCGCTCGGCATCGGCGGCGTCGTAGATGCGCCCTACCTCGCGGTCGATGAGCAGCGCCCGTTTCAGGATGGACGCGCCGAACCCGGTCAACGATGCCCCGCGCGCCGTCCGCGTCAGCAGCGGAACGCCAAGTTCCGACTCCAGATCGATGATCGCGCGGCTGACGGCGGGCTGGGTCACGCAGAGACGCCCGGCCGCGCCTTGCAGGCTGCCGGTTTCGGCGACCGCCCGCAGGGCCTGCAATTGCTTGAGTTTCATGGCGGCCCCAAGAGGAATGCCCGCGTGTAATGGAATATCCGCGTCCGGGGGCTTCCGTCCGGAATGCCCGCGTTCGCGCGAACGATAGCAATAAGCCACAGGCGCGGCAATCCGCGGACAGGCCCCGCGCCTGGCGCGCGTCCCGGAGGCGATAAGCAAAACGCATGCCTCAAACAATTTGTGTTTTGCGCGGCGCGGCGCCGTGCCGAACAATGCGCCAACACTCAATACACAAGAACAACCCTCAAGGAGACATCGCCATGCCCACGATCGCTCGCCAGGACGCCACGCTCTACTATGAAACGCATGGCTCGGGCCATCCCCTGGTCTTCATCCACGGCGGCGGCGGCAACACGCTGGCCTTCTACCAGCAGGTCATGCACTTTCGCGACCGCTACCGCGTCATCACGATGGATCTGCGGGGCTTTCACCGCTCGGTGCTGGCGCCCGGCGTGGTCTCGCATCCGGCGGACTTCCCCGACGACCTGCTGGCCGTGCTGGATGCCGAGGGCATCGCTTCCGCGGCGCTGGTGTGCCAGTCGCTGGGCGCCTGGGCAGGCCTGCCGCTGGCCGTGCGCCACCCGGAACGCGTGAGCTGCCTGTTCATCAATGGCTCGCCCACACCGGCCTATTCGGAGGAAAACTGGCGCACGCTGCGCCGCGCCACCGGCATCTTCAACGAGGCCGGCGCCGAACGCGACGCGGCCGTGGGCTGGAACCGCAAGACCGCCCGGGAACGCCCGGAGCTGATGTTCCTGTACGGCCAGATCAAGCAGCTGAACCCAGGCTTCGACTCCACGCCGATGATGGACGAGCGCGTCCGGCTGCATCCCCGGGACTTCGCCGGCTACGCCGTGCCGACACTCGTCGCCGGCGGTTCGCACGACGACTTCCTGAACGGGGAAAGCCATCTGCACGTCGCCACGCTGATCCCCGGCGCCACCGCCCATACCTTCCCCGACACCGGACACTCCACCTACTTCGAGGACGCGCCCGCCTTCAATCGGACGCTGGACGCCTTCCTGGCGCGCCACGCGCCGAGCGGCGCCGTGGCCCAGGCCTGACCTCTCGTCACCCAAGGAGAAGCCCCATGCATACCCGCCGCAGATTCCTCGCCCGCGCCCTGGCTGGTACGCTGGCCGGCGCCCTCGCCCTGCCGGTGTCCGCGCCCGCCGCGCCGGCGCGCGAGACCTTTCCGTCGCGCACGTTGCGGCTGATCTGCTCCTCGCCGCCTGGCGCGCCGCTGGACGTGATTTCGCGCCGGCTAGCGGAATCGCTGTCCCGGCAGCTCGGCGTGGCCGTCGTGGTCGAGAACAAGCCCGGCGCGGCCGGCGTGCTGGCCGCCGCCGAAGTCGCCCGCGCCACGGACGGGCACACCTTCCTGGTCACCACCAACTCGCCCTTCATCACCGCGCTGGCGGTGATGAAGTCGCTGCCCTACGATCCCCAGGCGGATTTCGCGTTGATCAGCAAGATCGGCGCCAGTCCGACCGTGCTGGTGGCGAATCCGAAGTTCGGGCCGGACTCGCTCGCCGAGCTGGTCGCCCTGCTCAAGCCGGGCAAGGCCAACGTCACCTACGGATCCTGGGGACCCGGCACGATGCCCGCGCAGGTGATGGAGAGCCTTGCGCGCAAGGCCGGCGTGGCCTTGACCGAGGTGCCCTATCGCGGATCGCCGCCGGCATTGCAGGACGTACTGGCGAACGAAGTGGACATGACCTTCCTGTCGCCGCAGGTGGCCCTGCCGCTGATCGAACAGGGCAGGATCAAGCCGCTGGCCGTGGTCGGAGGCGGCCGGGCCGCGCTGTTGCCCGGCGTGCCCACCTTCGCGCAAGCGGGCTACGACGATTTCGTCTTCGGCAACCCGACCTGGGCCGGCATCGCCGCTCCCGCCCGCATGCCTCCCACGGCGCTGGCGCGCATGGCGCAGGCCATCGGCGTGAGCGTGCAGGACGCGGACATGAGGGAATTCCTGGTATCGATCGGCTTCGAGGCCATCGGCAACACGCCGCAAGCCTTCGAGGAGGAATACCGGGCCGAGCGGGCGGCGCTGCTGCCCTTGCTCGAGGCGCTGGGCATGATGGCGCGGTAGCCGCCCGGGATTGCCCTGCACGATCCGACGCCGGCGCCATCGGCGCCGGACGGCGGCGCGCCTCAGCGGGCCGCGCGGCCCTTGCCTTTGGCCTGCTCGTACAGCGGCAGGACCTGCTCCGACGCCACCTGCAGATCGCTGATGCGCGAGGCGGCCGACGGGTGGGTGGACAGGAACTCGGGCGGCGCCTGGCCACCGTCCGCCGCGCCCATCTTCTGCCACAGCGTGACGGCGGCGCGCGGATCGTAGCCGGCGCGCGCGGCCAGCTCCACGCCCATGCGGTCGGCCTCGGTTTCATGGGTGCGGCTGTTGGGCAGCGTGAACATCACGCTGGTCAGCTTGCCGCCCAGGTCGCCGGCCTCCTTGGACCCCGTGGCGATGGACAGCACCGACAGCCCCAGATTGGTCACCATCTGCTGCGACACGCGCTCGCGCGCATGTTCGCGCAGGGCGTGGGAAATCTCATGGCCCAGCACGGCGGCCAGCTCGTCATCGGTGGGCTTGATCTTGTTCAGCAGTCCCGTGTAGACGGCGATCTTGCCGCCCGGCATGCACCAGGCGTTGACCTCGTCGCTGGACAGCACGTGCACTTCCCATTTCCAGCTCGCCGCATCGGGCCGGAACACGCCGGCCTGCGCGATCAGCCGCTGCGAGATCGTGCGGGCGCGCGCCACTTGCGCGGGATCGCGGTCCAGCAGGTTCTTGGCCTTGGCCTGCTTCAGGATGTCGCCGTACTGCTGGCCGGCCTCTTGTTCGAGCGCCTGGGCCGGCACCATGCTGGACATGTATTGCGTGCGGTTGACGCCAATGGCGCCCGACTGCGTGGTGTTCATGCCCGTGCAACCCGCCAGCACGGCAAAGACGAAGGCGGCCCCCAGGGCGCGCATGGCAGGGAAAATCCGACTCATGAAGACCTCAGATCCGCCATCATGGCGACAGGACGGCAAGCTTATCAGACGGAAACGTCCGCGCACTGCGCGCGGTGACGCAGCGCATGATCGATCAGCACCAGGGCCAGCATGGCTTCGGCGATGGGCGTGGCGCGGATGCCGACGCAGGGATCGTGGCGGCCCAGGGTCTGCACCATGACGGGCTCGTTGGCGCGATTGACCGACTGGCGCTCGACGCGGATGCTGGACGTGGGCTTGATCGCCAGCGACACCGTGACCGGCTGGCCGGTGGAAATGCCGCCCAGCACGCCGCCGGCGTTGTTGCTCAGGAAGCCGTCGGGCGTGATCTCGTCGCCATGCTCGGAGCCGCGCTGGGCGATGCAATCGAAGCCGGCGCCGATGGACACGCCCTTGACCGCGTTCAGGCCCATCATGACGTGGGCGATGTCGGCATCGAGCCGGTCATAGATCGGCTCGCCCCAGCCGGCGGGCAGGTTCTCGGCCACGACCTCGATGCGCGCGCCGACCGAATCGCCGTCGCGGCGCAGCTGGTCCATATAGGCTTCCAGTTCGGGGACGATGTCGGCGTTGGGCGCGTAGAACGGATTGTTGGGCACTTCGTCCCAGGAGACGAAAGGAATGGGAATCGGGCCGAGCTGGCTCATGTAGCCGCGCACGCGCACGCCGTGGCATTCGGCCAGCCATTTCTTGGCGATGGCGCCGGCCGCCACCGTGGGCGCCGTCAGCCGCGCCGACGAGCGCCCGCCGCCGCGCGGATCGCGCACGCCGAACTTGCGCCAATAGGCGTAGTCGGCGTGGCCGGGACGGAAGGTGTCGGCGATATTGGAGTAATCCTTGCTGCGCGCGTCGGTGTTGCGGATGAGCAGGCCGATGGGGGTGCCGGTGGTAACGCCTTCATAGACGCCCGACAGGATCTCGACCTGATCCGCTTCCTGGCGCTGGGTCACATGGCGCGAGGTGCCGGGACGACGGCGATCCAGTTCGCGCTGGATGTCGGCCGCGTCCAGTTCCAGGCCCGGGGGGCAGCCGTCGACAACGCAACCAATGGCCGGCCCGTGGGACTCGCCGAAATTCGTGACGGTGAAAAGGGTACCGAGGGTATTGCCGGACATAAGGAAGCCAATGAGGTCGGGGTTTGCACGCAACCCAGATTATGACACCGCCGAGGCCAAAGCCTGGATTTCCGCCGCCGGCGCGGGCCGGCCAAGCAGGAATCCCTGCATGACGCGGCAGCCCAGCGCCTTCAGGATTTCGCGCTGGCCTTCGGTCTCCACGCCCTCGGCCACCACCGGCAGGTGCATGGCCTGGCACAGGCCGAACAGCGCCGACACGACCTCCCTGCTGCCGGCGTCGGACTCCAGCGCGGAAATGAAGCTACGGTCGATCTTGACCCAGTCGATCGGCAGGTGCCGCAGATGGTTCAGGCTGGAATAGCCGCAGCCGAAGCCGTCCAGGGCCACGCCGATGCCCTTGGCGCGCAGGGTGTTCAGGATCTTGACGTGCCGTTCGTAGTGCAGGATGAAGATGGATTCGGTGACTTCCAGCACCAGCTTGCGCGCCGCCAGCTTGGTCTCGGCCAGCACGTCGGCCACCAGCTGCACCAGGCCGTCCTCGTTCATCTGCTTGACCGACAGATTCACGTGCACGCGCCAGGCGGCCGGCCACTGGGTGGCCTGGGAACACGCCCGCTCCAGGATCCATGCGCCCAACGGCACGATCAGGCCGCTGCGCTCGGCCAGCTCGATGGTCACGGCCGGCGAGACGCTGCCCAGCACGGGATGATGCCAGCGCAGCAACGCCTCGCATCCCTCGACCAGGCCGGAGGCGCTGTCGCAGACGGGCTGGTAGTACAGCTCGAACTGCTCCATGTTCCGCGTGGTGAGCGCCAGCCGCAGATCGTTCTCCAGGCCCTGCCGGTCCCGCTGCCGCGCCAGCAGGCGGAAATCGAACATGTTCCAGCCCGGGCCCTCGCGCTCCTTCAGCGGCACCATGGACACCTGCACGCAACGCTGCAGTTCCTCGACCGTGCGGCCATGTTCGGGATACAGCGCCGCGCCCACGCGGAACACCGCGATCAGCGGACGGCCGCCCAGTTCGTAGGACGCGCCCAGGTCCTCGAGCAGCTTGGTGGAGACCTGGGCGGCGCCCTGCTCGTCCACATCGGGAACGCAGACCGTGAACGTGTCCAGCCCGCAGCGGCCCACGATGCCGCCCAGCGCCCGGGCGACCAGGCTCAGGCGCTGCGCGACCAGCGCCAGCAAGGCCTGGTCCTCGCCCGCGCGCAGCATGGCGCTGATCTCGGCGTACTGCTCGAAACGCACCAGGAAAAAAGCGCCGCGGCGGGCATGGCCCTCGGCCTGGACCAGCCAGGCGCGCGCGCGGCGCTGCAGTTCCCGCTGGCTAAGGACCCCGGTCGCCTCGTCGCGCGTCAGGCGATGGCGCAGCACGCGCTCCCTCCGCACGAAAAGCAAACATATCGCCGCAAGTGCGCCCGCGAGCGTCAGGCACAGTGCGAGCAGGTAACTCTCACGCACGGAGCCCCCCTATCTAGAAACCCTTGGCGTCGCGGTCCGGAGTTGAACCCAAGGTCTGTAACATTTTTTAAATTATGCATTATTTTCGCAAAAAAACGCCACACTTCTGGGGGCAACGCGCCCCGTTTCCCTCGATTGCTGCTGTCTGGTGATTGCTCGCGTTTATGCATGACAGTCCTGCGATAGCGGTTACCGGCCGCCGCATCGCGCCATGCCTTGCTCCTACTACGACACATGAGCCCGAAAAATTAATACGCCTTATCTCAATAGTTGTCATCGGGAGCAATTATCACGAGCGAAATAATTGCACAGGTTGTCTGATGTCGCAGCAGATTTCGTAATATTCTGTATGTTCTGTGACATGCCGAATTACAGCGCAGGAAGCGCCGCTGAGGTATTAGTAACGTGTGTCACGTTTCTTATCCAGGTTTCTTCCCGATCGGGCACATCGGCGGCCCGTCGTCCCCCTTTTTGACGGGCTAGCCGGCAATCCGCGACACCGGCAACGGCGCTGGCCACGAAGGGAATTCCGCACACATGTCGAAACTACGCCGGTTACTCCTGTGTTCCGCCCTGCTCGCAGGCATCGTCCTGCTCGGCGCCCAGGCGCTGGGCATGCTGACAGCCCATCGCCACCTGAGCCGGCAACTGGCGCAGCAAAGCGAAAGCGGCGCGCGCACGCTTGCCTGGGTCCTGGGCCGCGCGCCCTCCACTCCTCACGAGCGTGAGGTTCTGGCTGACGAACTGTACAGCCAGGGGCTGTACGCACGTATCAGGATTGCCGACGAGGCATCCGGCGACAGCGTGGATCGCGGCCCGGACGCCACCACGGACGCCACCACGGACGCCACCACGGACGCCAGCTCAGGCGCCTGGCTCGAACGCTGGTTCTCCCTGCGCGCGCCGGCGGTCTCGCTCCCCTATGCCAGCCCCGACGGCGCCGCGCGCGGCACGGTCACCGTCCAGGGCGACGCCACGCTGGCGAACGATACGCTTTGGCAGGGCGGCGTCCGCGCCGTGGGACTGGCGCTGAGCGCCGGCCTGTTCTGGGCGCTGTTCGCCATCAGCCTGGCGCGCCGCATCGAAACCAGCGCGTCGCGCGACATCAGCCAGCGCGTGCGCGCCCTGGCGCCGGGCGCCGATGCCTCGCCATCCGGCTCCTGTGGCCTGGAAAGCGTCGACCAGGCCCTGGTCGACGCCCGCCGCCGGGTCGACGCCACGGTCGAGGAGCAGAACGCGCGGATCGAGTCGCTGCAAAGCGAGATCCACCGCGACGCCGTCACCTGGCTGCCGAACCGCAAGTATTTCATGGACCGTTTCCGCGCGGCGCTGAGCGACCGGACCGCCGAGGCGGGCGGCCACCTGCTCATGTTCCGCCAGCGCGACCTGGCGCAGATCAACCGCCACCTGTCGCGTGCGTTCACCGACCAGTGGCTGCGCTCTTCCGCCGACCGCCTGCGCAGGCTGGTCGACGCGCAAGGCGGCTCCCAGGCGCTGCTGGCCCGGATCGGCGGCTCCGATTTCGCCCTGTTGATGCCGCGCAGCAGCGCACCGCAAGCCGGCGTGCTGGCCGAGCGCGTGCGCCGCGAGCTGCGCTCGCTACGCGTACCGATGGGCAAGCACGGCTGGTGCCGCTGGGCGCTGGCCATGGCTGAATTCGCGCCCGGCGACGGCATGAGCGACACGCTGGCCCGGCTGGACCATGCTCTGATGTGCTCCGAAAGCGCCGACGATGACCAGGTCGCGCCCGCCAGCCAGGCCGCCGACAGCACCCGCATCGGCGAATACAGCTGGCACGACGCGCTGACCACCGCGCTGGAACAGCACAAGTTCGCGCTGGCGGTGCAGGCCCTGCAGGACGTGTCGGGCGGGCTGCTGCATCACGAGGCCAGCCTGACGCTGCATGACGCGTCGGGCGCCGACCCCGTGCCAGCCTCCATTTTCATGCCGCCGGCGGTGCGGCTCGGCCTGTCGGCCGAATGCGATATCCAGGCGCTGCGGCTGGGACTGGACTGGCTGTATGCGCAACATGGGGCGCTCGCGGCGCCCGTGGCGCTGGGCTCGCTGTCTCAACCCGGGTTCCTGGCCCGGCTGGAAAAGATGCTCGGCGACCGGCCCGCCCTCACCCGGCGGCTGATCATCGAAGTGGATGCCGCCGGCCTGCTCGAACAGAACACCGAGATGCGCGAGCTGTGCCGTCTGGCCACGCAGGCCGGCGCGCGCGTAGGACTGACCCGCCTGTCACAGCAATTCGGCGCCCTGGAGCACTTGCACGAATTCCCGTTTTCCTACCTGAAGCTTGGCGGCGGGTTCGTCGCCGGGCTGCTGCACAGCCCGGGCAGCCAGCATCTGGCCGCCACGGTCGCGGCGGCGGCTCAAACGCTGGGCATGGCCGTATACGCCGAGGACGTGCCGGACACAGCCACGCAATCCATTCTGGAGAAAATCGGCATCCACGCCCTGCGCGGCGCTGGCGTAAACTTCGCCCGCCCGCATGATCTTGCTCCCGACCACCAATGGGTTCCTAGTTGACGGAAGGACTGTTGCCCCGCTCCCGCACTCGCCTGCCGCCCGCCCGCGCCGCGGCGGCATCCACCCGACGCTGGACGGGCGCGTTGTGCGCTCTGCTGGCGTGGCCCGGCGCCGCCTGGGCCCAGGCGGACCTTGCCGCCCAGGCGGGCGTGCACGCGGGCCTGATCGCCGGCGCCGCACTGGCGTGCGCGCTGGTTTGCGCCGCGGCGTGGACGCGGACCCGCGACAGCGTGCAGGCCGCGGGCGTCGTGTTCCTGCTGCTCGAAGGGCTGTTCCGCACCTTGCCAAACCTGCTGCCGGCCGGCGCCCTGCAGGCAGGCTCCTATGCCGCGCTGCTCGCGCTGACAGCGCCATTCCTCGCGGGATCCGGCGGCCTGCGCGGGCTGGCGGCGGCCTGCCGCTGGGGCAGCATCGGACTGGCCGCGCTGGCCTCGCTGGCCCTGATCTTCATCTACGAAACGCATGACGGCGCGGCATCTGCCGCCATCGCGGGCGCTTGCGCGGCGGCCAGCCTGCCCTTGACGGCGGCCCTGCTGGCCGCCGGCGCGCGCCCGGGTCCGCGCCGCGTGGCCTGCCTGGTCCTGGCCGCCGGCCATGCGCTGTCCGTCTGGCTGATCGGGCGCGATGCCTGGCCGGGCGCCGGCGCAGGCGCGCCGGACAGCTTACTGGAACTGGCGCGCCTGCTGCTGGTGGCGCTTGCGCTCTGGAGGATCGGCATGCGCGCGCCAGCGCCGCGCCGACGCCCGTCCAGCCGCCCGCGGCGGCGGGTCATCAGGCCCAGGACGAGTTGCGCCTGGCAGAACTGGCCGGCGCCCTGGACACGCAGCGCCAGATGAACGCCCTGCTGTCGCACGAACTGCGCGCGCCGCTGGCCACCATCAGCGCGGCGGCGCAGTCGCTGGACATGATCCTGGCGGGCAATGGCGAGGCCGTGGACAACCGTCTGGCGCGTATCCACCGCTCGGTGACGCGCATGACCGAACTGCTGGAACAGCTGCTGACACAGGACCGCCGCGAGGAACAGGCGCTGACCCCGCGCGGCGAAGCCATCGACCTGGCGACGATGGCGCGCGACGTCGTGGCCGCCATGCGCCCCGATACCGCGCATGCCCTGGTGCTGGACGCGGACGGCGCCCTGCCCGCCTATTGCGACCGTTCGCTGACCAGCGTGGTCTTGCGCAACCTGATCCATAACGCCGTCAAGTATTCGCCCGCCAGCGAGCCCATCCGGATCGAGGCCGGCGCGAGCACGAAGGACGGCGTGCGCCAGGCATGGATCGCCGTCGTCGACCGTGGCCCGGGCATCGGGGAAGAAGACCAGCAGCGGATTTTCGAGCCGCGCTTCCGGCGCGCGGCGCATCGCGAGACATCGGGACTGGGCGTCGGGCTCTATCTGGCGCGACGCATCTGCGAAAGCCAGGGCGGCTCGCTGACCATGACCAGCCGGGTCGGCGCGGGCAGCCGCTTCGTCATCACCCTGCCGGTATCACCGCCCGCCGCCTGACGCGGCCGGCGGACGCAGCGCTCAGGCCGCGAACACGTAGCCCTGTCCGCGCACAGACAACACGGGCAGCTTCAGGCCGGCGCTCTGCGCCTTGGCGCGCAGGCGACTGACCAGCACGTCGATGCGACGCAATTCGAACCCGCCCGGGCTCTCGGGCAGGAACAATTCAGCCAGCGCCTGCCGGCTGACGGCGCTGCCAGCGGCGTCCATCAAGGCCATCAGGAACGTCCGTTCCTGCGCGCTCAGGTGCAGCGAAGCGCCATCGGGCGCGACCAGGATCCAGCCGCCATCCTGCAACGACCAGGAAGACTCGGCCGGCGTGCGCGTTTCGGCATCGGCGGGCCGCGGCGCCTTGGCCAGCCGCATGCGGCGCGCCAGGCTGCGGATCACCGAGCTCAGTTCGAGCAGGTCGACCGGCTTGGTCATGTACACGTCGGCGCCGCCCTCCAGGCCGCGCACGCGATCCTCCAGCGCGCTGCGGCCGGTCAGCATGACGATGCCAACCGGACTGAGCGCCCGCAAGCGGGTCGCGACCGAGAAACCGTCCTCGCCGGGCAGGTGCGCGTCGAGTATGACGATGTCGCACGGCTGCTCCTGCAGCCGGCGATAGAACGCCGCCGCATTGTCACAGGCGAACGCCACCCGGAAACCATAGCCGCCCAGGCCCAACGCCAACTCCTCCCGGAAGTCCGCATCATCCTCAAGCAAGCCGATACACAGCAAACCATCCGCGCCAGGCATATTCAGAGTGCTTTATTCAAATATTGTCGACAAATGCCCCAGGGATGCGGCAAGCCATCCCGAGTGTCCCGCAGGCGACAATCTTACGACTTTTACAATGGAAACGAATGATTGCAGTGAAAAAAACCGCCATATTTCACTTCCTAACACTGGTTTTTCGCGTAAATAGCCGTCAGATCAGCGCCTGCCCCCGCTTTCGCAACCTTAAACCACTGCTCAGGACGAGCAGCTGACTTCGATGCCGCCCGCCCAATCCGGAGGCAGCCCCGCATACGCCTCGTAACCACTGCGTTCGGTGTATGGGTCGCGCAACAGCTGCAGCAGCGTCCCGATCTCGCCCGCGTCTCCTTGCTGCGCCGCCCGGATCGCCTGCTCCGCCAGATGATTGCGCAGCACGTACAGCGGATTGACCCGGTTCATGGCCTGGGCCGTGTCCTGCGCCGGCCTGCCATCGGCGGCCTGACGCGCCAGCAGGCGATCCAGCCATGCCGACGCAGCGGGGCGATCGATGAACAGGTCCTCGAACGCGCTGCGACGCCCCAGCACGGCATCGGCCAGGCGGCGCCAGCACAGCGTGAAATCGGCCTGGTTCGCATCCATGAGCTTGAGCAGGTCGTCCAGCAGCGCCTCGTCCTCGGGACGCCACGACGCCAGGCCCAGCTTGGCGCCCATGCGGGCATGAAACGCGCGCGTGAACACCGCCTCGAATTCGTCCAGCACCGCGCGCAGCGCATCCGCGTCCTGCGTCAGGCTGTGCAGGCTGCCGCCCAGACGATACAGGTTCCACAGCCCCACCGACGGCTGCCGGTTCCAGGAATAGCGGCCCTGCGTGTCGGAGTGATTGCAGATGTGCGCCAGCTTGAACCCGTCCATGAAACCATACGGACCGTAGTCCAGCGTCAGTCCCAGGATGGACATGTTGTCGGTGTTCATCACGCCGTGGCAAAAGCCCACGGACTGCCAGTCGGCCATCAGCAGCGCCGTGCGCCGCGTCACTTCGCGCAGCAGGTTGGTGACGGACGCGTTCGGGTCCGCCGGCTCGCCCGCCCGCGTCTCGCGGCATTCGGGATAGTAGCGGTCGATCACGTAATCGGCCAGCGTCGCCAGGCGGTCCAGATCGCGTCGCGCCGACCAGTGCTCGAACGAGCCAAAGCGCACGAAGCTGGGCGCCATGCGCGTGACGATGGCGGCGGTTTCCACGGTCTCGCGGTACACCGGATCGTCCGACGCCACCAGGCACAGCGCGCGCGTCGTCGGGATGCCCAGGCCATGCATGGCCTCGCCGGCCAGGTATTCGCGCACCGACGAGCGCAGCACCGCGCGGCCGTCGCCCATGCGCGAATACGGCGTCATGCCGGCGCCCTTGAGCTGCAGCTCCCAGCTGCCGGCCGGCCCCTGCACTTCGCCCAGCAGATGCGCGCGCCCGTCGCCCAATTGGCCGGCCCAGATGCCGAACTGGTGGCCGCTGTAGACGGCGGCCAGCGTGTCGCCGCCGGGCAGCGGCTGCTGGCCGGAAAACACGGCCAGGAATTCCGGCGTCGCGAAAGCCGACGGGTCCAGCCCGATCAGCGCGGCGGCATCGGGATTGGCATGCAACAGGCGCGGATGGTTCAGCGGCTGCGGCGCCAACCGGGTATAGAAGGCGTCGGGCAGGGCCGCGAAGGAATTGACCGTGGTCAGCGCGTTCAAGGTGCGGGCAGTCATGCGCGTTGCCTCCGCGCGGCGCGCTTGGCGGGCCGCACATAGAAAATGGCGCTGACGAAGAAGACGGTCGACAGCAGGATCTCGCCCCAGGCCATGGCCACGGACAAGGGCGCGGGATCGGACATGGCGCGAACCACGCCTTCCATCAGATACAGCAGCGACAGCATGGACGCCCACTGATAGGTATACAGGTTGCCGCGCAGGATGCCGCGCAGCGGAAAGGCCAGCGGCAGCGCCTTGAGCAGCATCCAGGACCCGCCGGGACGCAGCGGCGCGACCACGCTTTCCCAGGCCACGCACAGCACGATCAGGGCGAACAGCGATGCCGACGCCAGCAGGCGCAGGCGAGGATTGAGTTCAGGGTTCATGCTGCTATTATCACCCGATGAATCGCCCCGCCGAGCCAGCCGCCGCCGCGTCGGCGGCCACTGCGCCTTCGTCCCCGCGCGCGTCCTGGGTGACGAGGGTCCGCCGCGCCTGGCGCTTCACGTCCCAGCGCGCCGACGAAGAGAAGCTGCTGCAGGTCGCGTCCAGCCTCACCTTCACCACGGTGCTGGCCATCGTGCCCATGCTGGCCGTGGTGCTGTCGCTGTTCACCGCCTTTCCCGTGTTCCAGGAATTCCGCGTGGCGCTGGAGGACTTCCTGGCCAACAGCCTGATGCCCCCGTCCGTCTCGGACAACATCATGGAGTACCTGAACCAATTCGCGCGCCAGGCCTCGCGGCTGACGGCCATCGGCGGCGCCTTCCTGCTGGTCACCTCGCTGTTGCTGATCATGACGATCGACAAGGCGTTCAACGACATCTGGCACGTCACCCGCCAGCGGCCGCTGCCGCAACGGGCGCTGGTGTACTGGGCGGTCATCACGCTGGGGCCGGTGGTGGCAGGGGCCAGCCTCTGGGCCACGTCCTTCGTGGCGCGCGAATCGATGGGGCTGGTGCGCGACGTGCCCGAGATCGTCAGCATGGCGGTGTCCCTGATCCCGCTGATGCTGACGGGGCTCGGCTTTGCCGGCCTGTTCGTGGTGGTGCCCAATCGCGACGTGCTGTGGCGCGACGCGCTGGTTGGCGGCTTCGTGACCGCCATCGTGCTGGAAATCATGAAGTCGGCCTTCGCCTACTACCTGACCCGCTTCCCCACCTACACCATCATCTACGGCGCCTTCGCCACCCTGCCGATCTTCCTGCTGTGGATCTATCTGTCCTGGCTCGCCGTGCTGCTGGGCGCCACCCTGGCCGCCAGCGCGCCGCTGATCCGGTTGGGACGCTGGGAGATCAACCGCTACCCGGGCGCGGCCTACGTCGACGCGCTGGACGCGTTGCGCGCACTGCGCCGCGCCCAGGCCGCCAACCCGCCTGGCCTGGCGACCAGCGCCCTGGCCAGGCAGTTGCGGCTGCACCAGGACGAGCTGAACGCCGTGCTCGAAACCCTGAACGACATGGGCCTGATCGCGCGCAGCACGGAAGGCAACTGGATGCTGGCCTGCGACGCCCGCCAGACCTCGATGACGCCCGTGGTGGAGCGTTTCCTGCTGGACCAGACCCGCCCGCGCGTGCGCAACGACGCCGAAATCCTGCGGGTGGCGGCGTCCGTCCTGGGCGGCCAGCCGGCGCCCACGCTGGAAGATCTGTGCCAAGAAGCGCAAAATACCGGAAATGAAGTGGTTCCAGCCCTCGGGACGGAAGCGCGCAAGAACACTTAAATGAAATCAGGGCGCAACCCGCCCGGGAGGAACCGATGTTGAAGGTCAGCGAGATTCTGCGCGTCAAGGGCGACACGCTCTATACGGCGTCGCCGGACATGCCGGTGTCGCAAGCCGTGCAAACCATGAGCGAGCAGGATATCGGCTCGCTCGTCATCATGGAACTAGGCACCCTGACGGGCATGCTCACGTTCCGCGAGATCATCCGCCACATGCACGAGCATGGCGGCATGCTGGGCGACACCACCATCCGCGCCATCATGGACGACGCCCCGGTGAGCGTGTCGCCCAACACCAGCGCCGACGAGGTCCAGCGCCTGATGCTGGAAAAACACGCGCGCTACATCCCCGTCATGGACGGCCCGACGCTGATGGGCGTGATCTCTTTCTATGACATGGCGCAGGCCATCGTCGCGGCGCAGAAGTTCGAGAACAACATGCTCAAGGCGTATATCCGCGACTGGCCGCTGGAAGGCGCTGAAAGATAAGACCCACCCCCGAAGCGCTGCGCGCTTCCCCCTCAAGGGGGCGCCGCTACGGACCGGAAGGATAAGTCCACCCCCGAAGCGCTTCGCGCTTTCCCCTCAAGGGGCGCCGCTACGGACCGGCGAAGCCGGCTCCGTGCGGCCTGGATTAGGGGGAGGGTTGCCAGTTTGTGAGGTGGCTTTCTTCTTGAGAGGTTGGCGTGCGCTGTAAATTCAAACGCCCCGGGCAGCTTGTGCCCGGGGCGTTTTTGTTTGTCGCTGGTGCGTCGTTCAGATGCCGGCCTGGGCGGCTTCTAGCGTGGCGTCGTGGCGGCTCGGGGCCTGGGTCTGGGTGCGCCAGGCGTCGTAGATCAGGCTGGGATTGTTGGCGGCCAACAGCGTCGGGTCGGACAGCATGCGGCGCCAGCGGCGCGCGCCGGTCTGGCCGTTGACCAGGCCGAGCATGGGGCGCGTCATCACGCGCAGCGGCACGCCCTGGGCCACCTGCCTGGCGGCGTAGGCCGTCATGGCGTCCACCACCTGGGCGTCGCTGGGCAGGCGGACCGAGGGCCAGAGCTGCAAGGACACCTCGGACAGCACGCGCGGCGTGTGCCAGGCCGCACGGCCCAGCATCACGCCGTCGAACTCGGCCGCCGCGCCCACCGACTGGGCCGCATCGGCCAGGCCGCCGTTGAGCACGAATACGGAATCCGGAAAATCGCGCTTCAGCCGCGCGACCACGTCGTAGCGCAGCGGCGGGATTTCCCGGTTGTCCTTGGGCGACAGGCCCTTGAGCACCGCGTTGCGCGCATGGGCGATGAAGACGCGGCAGCCGGTGTCGTGGATCTTGCCGACGAAGTCGCGAACGAATGCATACGAGTCGTCGTAGTCCAGCCCCAGGCGATGCTTGACGGTCACGGGGATGTCCACGGCGTCCTGCATGGCCTTGATGCAGTCGGCGACCAGGTCGGGTTCGGCCATCAGGCAGGCACCGAACGCGCCGCGCTGCACGCGCTCCGAGGGGCAGCCGCAGTTCAGGTTGATTTCGTCGTAGCCCCATTGACGGCCCAGCCTGGCGCATTGCGCCAGCGCGTCCGGCTCGCTGCCGCCCAGCTGCAAGGCCACGGGATGCTCGGCCTCGTCGAAATCCAGGTGCCGCGCGACGTTGCCATGCAGCAGCGCGCCGGTGGTGATCATTTCCGTGTACAGCCGCGCCCGCGGCGCCAGCAGCCGGTGGAAATAACGGCAATGGCGGTCGGTCACGTCGATCATGGGGGCGACGCACAGGCGCCAGTCGGGGGAGTCCAAGAATAGCTCGTCAAAACAAGGGGATGCGGTATTTTACGGCCCCCGCGGAGATTCTGCCCGCCGCGCTGCCAGCGGTCTTGCGCAGCGCGCCCGCCATGTGGTCTAAAATTGCGCCGCGGTCGCCCGGACAGGCGCGCCCGCGCCCAAGCCGCCCGCCCGTCAACCCCTGGTTTCCTCAAGCTCAATGGCCGTATTCACCCCCGTATCCGACGACGACGCGCGCGCCCTGCTGGCGCATTTCGACCTGGGCGAATTCATTTCGCTGCGGGGGATCACGGCAGGTATAGAAAACACCAACTACTTCCTCTACACCTCGCGCGGCGAATATGTATTGACGCTGTTCGAGGTGCTGACGCACGCGCAGCTGCCGTTCTATATCGAGCTGATGCACCAGCTGGCCGAACGCGGCATCCCGGTGCCGCAGCCGCAGACCCAG
Source organism: Achromobacter sp. 1011791174 (assembly GCF_059760925.1). Lineage (NCBI taxonomy): Bacteria > Pseudomonadati > Pseudomonadota > Betaproteobacteria > Burkholderiales > Alcaligenaceae > Achromobacter > Achromobacter sp. 1011791174. The sequence continues at coordinate 1,748 of NZ_JCBANH010000087.1, read as the reverse complement.
CGCGACGGCACGCGCCTGACGACCCTGCACGGCAAGCCCTGCGCCATCGTCACGCGCCTACCGGGCGGCTACGAACCCGCGCCCGGCGCAGCGCATTGCGCACTGGCCGGCGCCACGCTGGCCCGCACCCATCTGGCCGCCCAGGACTTCCCGATACGCCAGCCCAATCTGCGCGGGCTGTCCTGGTGGCTGGAAACCGCCCCCAAGGTCATGCCCTTCCTGGACGAAGGCCAGGCCCGCCTGCTGTCGACGGAATTGGCCGAACAGCAGGCCGCCAGCGCCACCGCGTCCTGGCAAAGCCTGCCCTCGGGTCCTGCGCACTGCGACCTGTTCCGCGATAACGTGCTGTTCGCCGGCACCTTCGACGACCCCTTGATGGGCGGTTTCATCGACTTCTATTTCGCGGGCTGCGATACCTGGCTGTTCGACGTGGCGGTCAGCGTCAACGACTGGTGCATCGAGCGGGACACCGGCGCGTTCATTCCCGAGCTGGTGCAATCCTGGCTGCGAGCCTATGCCGAGGTGCGGCCCTTCACCGACGCCGAACGGCAGGCCTGGCCGCTGATGCTGCGCGGCGCCGCGCTGCGCTTCTGGCTGTCGCGCCTGTACGACTATTTCCTGCCCAGGCCGGCCCAGACGCTGAAGCCGCACGACCCCCGCCATTTCGAAAGAGTGTTGCAAGCGCGCCACCTCCCGGGCCTGCCGGAGTTGCCGTAACAATCGTGCCCCCCATAATGGGGGGCACAGCGCGTTCACTTTCGAGAGATCATCCAACAGACCACACCATGCAAGCAGCATACCTCCCCGCGTCTTCCGGCTGGCAATGGGTCCGGGACGGTTTCCGCCTGTTCCGCAAGCAGCCCCTGGCCATGTTCCTCTGGGCCATGGCTATCAGCCTCCTGGTCATTTTCGCGACGGCGATCCCGCCGGTAGGGCCGATCCTGTTCGTGGCGCTCATGCCCATCGTCACGCTGATGACGCTGTCCGCGTGCAAGCACGTCGAGGCCGACCGCGTCATGCTGCCGTCCATGTGGCCCAAGCCGCTGCAGAAACCCGGCGTCTTTCGCAAGCTGTTCCTCATGGGCCTGCTCTATGCGGCGCTCTGCATGGTGATCGGCCTGCTGGCCTTCCTGCCGTTCTCCGGCTCGCTGTCCGAGGCCGTGCGCGTGGCCTCGATGGAAAAGGACATCACGCCGCTGTTGTCCGCCCTGATGGTCCCCCTGACCGTCTTTGGCGTGCTGTACGTGATCGTCGCCGCGCTGTTCTGGCATGCGCCAGTGCTGGTGGCCTGGCACGGTCTGCGCCTGACGCAGGCGCTGTTCTTCTCCGGCGTCGCCTGCTGGCGCAACAAATGGGCCTTCCTGGTGTACGGCGCCGCCTGGGTCATGGTGTTCCTGTTCATCGACCTGTGCGCCGGCATGCTCGTGACCATCGGCCTGTCGCCGCAGTTCGCGGGCACGCTGCAGGTGCCGTTCAATATCGCGGCGGGCGGCGTGCTGTACTGCAGCTTCTATCCGGCCTATACCTCCGTGTTCGGCATCAACGACGCCGCCGCGCAGCTCGACAACGGCAACGGCGCCCAGGCATAGCGCCACGCGCCGCGGCGCCAGCGCCCGGCGCAGTTCAAGCACGCGTCCCGAGCGCGATACGAAGGCCACGTCTATGGGATGGCGCATGCCGAAGGTATGCACCGCGAAACACGGCGTGAGCAGGATGCCCACCCTCGGGCCCGGCGGCTTGCGCCACGC
>NZ_JCBANH010000086.1:0-27427 GCF_059760925.1 Achromobacter sp. 1011791174 | reverse complement strand
CCCCCGCCGCGCGCCCCCGCCCGCGCGAATGGCGCGGCTGGTCCTGGTGGCGCACGCTGGGCGCCGGCCTGGCCGCGGCCATGGTGGTCCTGGCCTTCCTGGTGTTGACGCCGTCCACCCAGCGTGAAGGGCTGCGCACGCTGGCGGTGCTGTCCGGCGACCAGGCGCAGGCCGCGCTGGTGCTGAACCGCCTGCCCGACAAGTCACTGTCCGTCCAGCCCATGCGCGACCTGACGCTGCTGGCTGGCGGTCGCGCGCTGGAACTCTGGGCGATCACGCCGGGCCTGCCGCCGCGCTCGTTGGGCCTGGTCCTGCCCGGCCAGACCAGCCGGCTCAACCCGCGCCTGCCGCCCTTGCCGGGCGACACCGTGGCCGTCACGCTGGAACCGCCCGGGGGTTCGCCCACCGGCGCCCCCACCGGTCCGGTGGTGCTCAGCGGCCCCGTCATCTGACCGCACTCGCCGGCATCAGGGTTTGTCCCAGGTCCGGCGAGCGCATCCAAGCGCCCGACTCCCGCGTATCTCCTTGCGACGGCCAACCAAAAAAGGAGATCGTCATGAAACGGATCGTTTGCATTGCCCTCGCCTGCTCCGCGCTTGCCCTGTCGTCCGCTCAGGCGGCCGACGTCGTGGTGGGCGGCCAACCCATGCTGCCCGGCAAGACCATCGTGGCCAACGCGCTGAACTCCGCCGACCACACCACCCTGGTGGCGGCGGTGAAGGCCGCCGGCCTGGTCGACACCTTGCAGGGCAAGGGCCCGTTCACCGTGTTCGCACCCACCAACGCCGCGTTCGGCAAATTGCCGGCAGGCACCGTGGACACGCTGGTCAAGCCCGAGAACAAGGCCACGCTGACCAAGATCCTCACGTATCACGTGGTGCCGGGCAAGCTGGATTTCGACGCCCTGGCCGCGCAGATCAAGAAGGCCGGCGGCGCGGCCGAACTCACCACCGCCAGCGGCGGCAAGCTGTGGGTGATGATGAACGGCAAGCACAACATCATGCTGAAGGACGAAAAGGGCGGCGTCGCCAATATCGGCCCCTATGATGTCTACCAGTCCAACGGCGTGATCCACGTCATCGACACGGTGCTCATGCCGAAGTGACCCGGTCGGCGCGGCGGCGTGATAGCGGATATCGTAGAGTCCCCTGTCACGCCTATGCCGCGCCATGTCCCGACTGCCCCGCGCCCTCGCCCGCTTGATCCTGTCCGCCCTGCTGGCATGCCTGCCCGCCAGCTTCGCGGCCCGCGCCCAGGGCGCCGACGAATTCGATCAGGCCTATCAGGCCGAGCTGCGCACCGAAAGCGACGCGCTGCGCGCGCGCGTCGCACGCCTGTCGCCCGCCGTGCAGACGCTGAACAAACAGGTGGCGCAGGCGATCCTCACGGGCGACTGGCCCGTCGCCGAACGACTGGGCGCGGACATGGCCCGATTGGATCCGGCCAATGCCGACATCCGCCACTTCCAGGGCAGGCTGCTGGCGTTGCAGAAGCGCTATGCGCCGGCCATCGAGAAATTCGACGAGGCCATCGCGCTGGACGCCGGCAACCGCTGGTTCCTGGTCAGCAAGGCCGGCGCGCAGGCGGATGCCGGCGATCTGGCGGGCGCCCTGCGCAGCGCGCAGACCCTGTGCGAACGCTTTCCCGACTGGAGCATCGGCCACAACCTGCGGGCCGCTCTGCTGGACGGCCTGGACCGCGCGCCCGAAGCGCTGGCCGCGTATGAGCGCGCCATCGCCGCGAACCCCGCCAGCGCGCAGATACGAGTCAACCAGGGCATGCTGTTGCGCCGGCTGGGCCGCCTGGCCGACGCACGCGACGCGTTCGACGCCGCGCTGCGGCTGCAACCGGACTATGCGCGGGCGCAAGCCGAGCTGGACAGCCTGCCCGCGCGCTAGCGTCGTCGGGTCGGCGCCAGGCAAGCAGCCAACTGCGCCCGGCCGCCGCGCCCCTCACAGGCGCAGCATGAAACCCCGGATATCGTCGGCGATGGGCACCATGGCCAGCAGCATCAGCACGATCGCCAGCGGCAGGGTCGAACCGAAGCCCACATGGAAGAACGCATAGGCGCCGGCCACGCCGCCGACGAAGAACAGGCTCACCATGCAGGACAGCACCCGCAGCTTGGCGCGGTCCGCGCGCACGGGAACGCGCTCGTCGCTCTGGCCGGCCGCATTCCAGTAGAACAGCTTGCCCAGTTCGATGCCGATGTCCGTCACCATGCCGGTCACGTGCGTGGTGCGGATCTCGGACTTCGACACCTTGGTGATCATCGCGTTCTGCAGGCCCATGATGTAGCAGAGCAGCATCACGGTCGCCGGCAGGTAGAACCAGCGCAGCTGCTCGATATTCGCGCCCAGCAGGCCGAAGGCCAGCAACAGCACCGCCTCCAGCAGCAGCGGCAGGGCGTACTCGCTGGCCAGCCGCGAGCGGCGGCCGAAATTGATCATGAATGCGGAAGACGCCGCGCCGGCCAGGAACGACAGCAGCGCCGCCAGGCCCTGCAACACCACCAGCAAACCGCCCACCGCCAGGTGGTCGGCCATCATCGAGACGATGCCGGACATGTGCGAGGTGTACTGCTGCACGGCCAGGAAGCCGCCCGCGTTGACCGCGCCGGCGACGAAGGTCAGCACATAGGCCAGGTGGCGGTTGGCCTCCGGGCTGCGCTGCGCGGCGGTCAGCTTGCGTAGATAGGGAATGGGCACGGGCGCGCCTCGGGGTGACGGACAGTCGGGAAAAACATGGCTACCATTCTAGGCTCACGGGCGCCGCCATGGCGCGCCCTGCCCGGAATCCCGGCGGCCCGTCCCGAACGCGCCGCAACGCCAGACCCAGCATCCGTCCCGACATGCCCATACATCCCGCCACGCTTTCCGACCTGCCGCAACTGGCCGCGCTGGCCCTGGCCTCCAAGGCCGTGTGGGGCTACCCGCCCGAGCTGCTGGCGCAATGGCGCGACGACCTGACGCTCGCGCCCGCGGACCTGGGCCGCTGGCGCGTGCGCCTCATGCGTGACGAGCAGGGCATCGCGGGCTTCTATGCGCTGGCGCCGGACGCGGCGGACTGGCGGCTGGAGCATCTGTGGATCGCGCCGCGCGCCTTGCGGCAGGGGCTGGGCCGGCGCCTGCTGGCGCATGCCGCCCGCGTGGCGAGGCTTGCGGGCGCCCGGGAGATCGCGATCGAGGCCGATCCGCAGGCTGAGCCCTTCTATCTGGCGCAAGGCGCGGTGCGCGTCGGCGCGCGCGCCGCGCCCATTCCAGGCGAGCCCGGACGCGCGCTGCCGCTGCTGCGCCTGCCGCTGGACGGCGGCCCGCGCGCATCCATCAGCCAAGCGCGCTAAGCCAGGCCGGCCTCGCGCAGCTGCTGGCGCCGGTACTCGCCCTGGCGCACATGCATCCAGCCCGGATACTCCGGCGGCAGGGCGCTGACCTTGTCCAGCTCGGCCAGCTCGTCCGCCGTCAGCACCAGCCCGACGGCGGCCAGGTTGTCGTCCAACTGGTCGACCCGCTTGGCGCCGATGATGACCGAGCTGACCACCGGCTGCGCCAGCAGCCAGGCCAGCGCCATCTGGGCCGGCGACACGCCGCGCGCCTCGGCCAGGCGGCGCAGCACGTCGACGCAGTCGTAGGCGCGGTCACGGTCGACCGGCGGGAAGTCGAATTCCAGGCGCCGGCTGCCGGCGTCACCGCCGCCATCGCGCCCGTACTTGCCGCTGAGCAGGCCGCCGGCCAGCGGGCTCCAGACCATCAGCCCGACGTTCTCGCTCTGGAGCATCGGCGCCAGTTCCCGTTCCAGGTCACGGCCCGCGACGGTGTAGTAGGCCTGCAGCGACTCGAAGCGCGCCAGGCCGCGGCGCTCGGCAATGCCCAGCGCCTTCATGATCTGCCAGGCCGACCAGTTCGACACGCCGACGTAGCGCACATGCCCCTGGCGCACCAGGTCGTCCAGCGCCCGCACGGTTTCCTCGATCGGCGTGGCCGGATCGAAGCCATGGATCTGGTACAGGTCGATATGGTCGGTGCCCAGCCGCGCCAGGCTGCGCTTGACGCTTTCCATGATGTGATAGCGCGAGTTGCCGCGCGCATTGGGGCCGGCGCCGGTCTGGCCGAACACCTTGGTGGCGATCACCACCTCGTCACGCGCCACCTTCAGGTCGCGCAGGGCCTGGCCGGTGATGGTTTCCGAACGGCCTTCTGAATACACGTCCGCCGTGTCGATGAAGTTGACGCCGGCCTCCAGGGCGCGCCCCACCAGGCGGTTGGCCTCTTCCTGCTGCAACTGGCCGATCTTGCTCCACAGTTCGCCCTGACCGCCGAAGGTCATGGTGCCCAGGCACAGTTCCGAAACGAACAGGCCGGTGTTGCCGAATTTCTTGTAGCGCATGCGTGTGCTCCTGGTTGGGTACGGCGGCCGTCGCCGCGCCGGGATGGCGCGGGAGGCCTGCGAAAGCCCGGCCAGTATGCGGCGACGGTCCGGCGCGCGCGATGCCGGATCCTGCCCTTTTTTTGCCCGATCCTGCCTCGTCCCGGCGGCTCGTCCGCCTTGCGCCCATTCCTCCGCGCCTTCTGCCTATTTCTCCGGATTCAATCTCCCTGATTGGAAAGAGGCCCCCGGCCAGGAATACACTGACCGCACCCGATCCTGCCGCCAGCGTTCCTGTCGCTGGCGCGCGCCCGCCGCGATCCGCCTTTCCCCGCCGACATGATCCCTGCCCAATCCTCCACCCTCGCCACCGCCTCCGCCCGCGCCGAAGTGCTGCGCCTGCTGGACCGCATGACGGGCACGCTGGAAGGCTCGATGGAAACATCCATCGACGGCCTGCACCTGCACCGCCTGTCCCAGCCGGTCGGCCCCAAGCCCGCTTTCCAGGCCGCCGCGCTGTCGGTCATCGCCCAGGGCACCAAGCTGCTGCTGGTCGGCGACGAAGCCTACGAGTACGACCCCTTCCATTACCTGATCTCGTCGGTGGACCTGCCGGTGGTCGCCAAGGTGTCGGTGGCCAGCCCGAGCCGGCCCTACCTGGGACTGCGGCTGGACCTGCATCCCGAGGCCATCACCGCGCTCATCAGCGACGAGAACCTGCCGCCCGCGCCGCCGTCCGACACCTCGCGCGCGCTGAGCGTGAATCCGCTGGACGACACGCTGCTGGACGCGCTGCTGCGGCTGCTGCGCCTGCTGGACACCCCGCGCGACATTCCCTTCCTGGCGCCGATGATCAAGCGCGAACTGCTCTACCGCCTGATGATGGACGGCCAGGGCGCGGCGCTGCGCCAGACGGTGCTGCAGGACAGCCAGCTCAATCGCGTGGCCAAGGCCATCCGCATCCTGCGCGACAACTACGCCCAGCCCCTGCGCGTGGAGGACATCGCCCGCGATGTGCACATGAGCGTGTCCTCGCTGCACCATCATTTCAAGCAGGCCACGGCCATGAGCCCGCTGCAATACCAGAAACACCTGCGCCTGCAGGAGGCGCGACGCATCATGCTGGCCGACGACGCCGGCGTGGCGCTGGCCGCGCACGCGGTCGGCTATGAAAGCTCATCGCAGTTCAGCCGCGAATACAGCCGCCTGTTCGGCGCGCCGCCGCTGCGCGACAAGCAGCGCTGGCGGGACGAGGCGACGCAGGCGCCGGCCTGAGCGATCGCCTCGCGCGCCCCGAGGCGCCATCACGGCGCCTCGGATCCGGATCTAGGGGATAGCCCCAATTCTTGATTTGACAACGTTACCATTAGACTGCCGCCCATCGGATGACAACGTTACCAAATCAGAGTTTCCCTCTGGCAACCCTCCTTTCGGCGGCCGCATGAACCCCTTCCTGGAATCCCTGCTCGACACCCCCCTGGACGACAGTTACCGAGGCGTGCCGCCCGGCACGCCCCCGGTCGCGCTGCGCGACGTGGCCAGTCGCGGCTGGCGGCCGCGCGATGGCGACATGGCCCTGCCGGTGCTGACGCTGGACGAAGCCGCCTTCGCCCACAACACCGACAAGATCTTCCGCTACGTCCATGGCCACGGCGCCGCGCTGGCGCCGCATGCCAAGACGCCCATGTCGCCGCAGATCGTGCAGCGCCTGCTCGACGCCGGCGCCTGGGGCGCGACGGTCGCCAACCTGCAACAGGCCGCCGTGCTGCTGCGCGCCGGCGTGCGCAGGCTGATGCTCGGCAACGAGATCGGCGGCCTGGCCAGCGGCGCTCGCCTCGGCCGGCTGCTGGCGGCCTATCCCGACGCCCGCCTGCTGGCCTTCGCGGACTCCGCCGACACGGTGCGCGCGCTGGCGGCCGCGGCAGGGGAAGCCGGACGGCCGGTAGACGTGCTGGTCGAAGTCGGCGGCGGCCGCGCCGGCGCGCGCGACGCGGCCGGCGTGCGCGCCATCCTGGATGCCGTGCAGGCCCAGGGCGGCAAGCTGTCGCTGGCCGGCGTGGCCACCTATGAAGGCGCGGTCGCCTCGTCCGACCCCGAGGCCACGCGCCGCAATATCGCGGCCCTGATGGCGCGCGCGATCGACGCGCTGCATCAGGTCCGCGCGCTGGCGCCGGCCGCGCCGCTGGTCTTCACCGCCGGCGGCTCGGCCTTCTTCGACCAGGTCACGCAGGCGCTGGCACCCGCATTGCGCCAGGATGGCAACACGCTGCTGGTGCTGCGCAGCGGCGCCATCTTCTTCCATGACCACGGCGTGTACCGCCGCGCGCTCGACGCCATGGATCAACGCGCCGGCTTCGAGTTCGGCGGCGAACGCCACAGCGCGGCGGACTTCCAGCCGGCGCTGCGGCTCTGGGGCGAGGTGCTGTCGCGTCCCGAACCGGGCCTGGCCATCTGCGGCTTCGGCATGCGCGACGTGTCCTACGACCAGGATCTGCCCACGCCGCTGGCCGCGTACCGCGACGGCCGGCCGGTGGCGGGCTGGAACGCGGATGCCACCCGCGTCGCCAAGCTGAACGACCAGCACGCTTTCCTGGCCCTGCCGGCCGATAGCACGCTGACACCCGGCGACGTGATCGAGTTCGGCATCTCGCATCCGTGCACCTGTCTGGACCGCTGGCGCGTGTTCTTCGGGCTGGACGCCGACGGCCGCGTGAGCGGCGCCTACCGCACCTATTTCGGTTAAGCCATGCAGCAGCTGAATTTCCAACAGATCTGGCGCTATCGCGAACAGCTCTGGCAGGGCTTGCAAGTCACGCTTGAGCTGACGGCGATCGCCGTGCTGGCCGGGCTGGCGATCGGCCTGGCGGGCGCGCTGCTGTCGCGACACGGTCCGCGTCCGGCGAAGTTGGCGCTGCGCGCCTATGTGGAAGTGTTCCGCAATACACCCTCGCTGATCCAGCTGTTCGTGGTCTTCTTCATCCTGCCGGGCCTGGGCCTGAAGCTGCCGCCCTTCGCGGCGGCGGCCGTGGCGCTCAGTCTGTACTTCGGCGCCTATGCGACCGAAATCCTGCGCGCCGGGCTGGACTCGATTCCGCGCAGCCAGATCGAGGCGGGCCACTGCCTGGGCCTGAGCAGCTGGCAGGTCTACCGCCACATCGTGCTGGCGCCGGCGCTGCGCAACGTCTACCCGGCGCTGGGCAGCCAGCTGGTGATCCTGCTGCTGGGCACCTCGCTGGCCTCGCAGGTTTCGGCCGAGGATCTGTTCCACGCCGGCAGCTTCATCGAAAGCCGCACCTACCGCAGCTTCGAGGTCTACGCGGTGATCTGCGCCCTCTATTTCGGGCTGGTGCTGATCGTCAAGGCCATCCTGGCGCTAGCCGCGAGCCGCGTCTTCACCTGGCCGGTCCGGCGCTAGGAGAAAAAGATGAGAACGTTCTCCTGGGCGGACTTCGCCTCGCTGTTCGCCGCCATGCAATGGACCGTGGCGCTGGTGTGCATCGCGCTGGCCGTGGGCGCGCCGCTGGGCCTGGGGCTGGCGCTCCTGCGCGGCCACCGCCTGGCGCCGCTGCGCTGGCTGGCGGCGGCGCTGCAACAGCTGGTCCAGGGCGTGCCGCTGCTGGGCCTGCTGATGTTCTTCTACTTCGGCATGCCGGTGTTCCTTGGCGTCGAAGTCCCCGCGATCGCGGCGGTCAGCGTGGCCTTCATCATCTACGCGGCGGCCTTCCTGGGCCAGATCTGGCACGGCGGCATCCAGGCCGTCAAGCACGAGCAATGGGAAGCCGCCGCCTGCCTGGGCCTGTCGAAGTGGCATCAGTTCCGCCATGTGATCGCGCCGCAGGCGCTGCGCCTGTCGCTGCCGCCCACGGTGGGCTTCCTGGTGCAGCTGATCAAGGGCACCTCGCTGGCCTCGGTGGTGGGCTTCGTCGAACTCGCGCGCGCCGGCCAGATCGCCAGCGCCGCCACCTTCCAGCCGCTGCTGGTCTATTCATGCGTCGCGCTGCTGTACTTCGCGGCGTGCCTGCCCCTGACGATGTGGGCGCGTAACCTGGAGGACCGCCTGCATGGCGCTCGTTGAAGTCCGCAACATTCACAAGCGCTTCGGCGCCAACCACGTGCTCAATGGCGTGTCGCTCGACATCGACGAGGGCGAGATCGTCACCATCATCGGCCGCTCCGGCTCGGGCAAGTCCACGCTGCTGCGCTGCCTGAACGCGCTGGAGAACGTGGACGACGGCGAGATCCGCGTCGGCGGCGAACACGTCCACGCCGCCATGCCCGGGCTGCGGCAATTCCGCCAGCGCGTGGGCATCGTGTTCCAGCAGTTCAACCTGTTTCCGCACCTGAACGTGGAACGCAACATCACGCTGGCGCCCGTGCTGAACGGCCGCATCAGCAAGCCGCAGGGCCGCGAGCTGGCGCTGGACGTGCTGCGCCGCGTCGGACTGGCCGAGAAAATCGACGCCTGGCCCGCCCTGCTGTCGGGCGGCCAGCAGCAGCGCGTGGCCATCGCCCGCTGCCTGGCGATGGCGCCGGCGCTGATGCTGTTCGACGAAGTCACGTCGGCGCTGGACCCCGAGCTGGTGGGCGAAGTGCTCAAGGTCATGGAAGACATGGCGCGCCAGGGCATGACGATGGTGCTGGTCACGCACGAGATGGCCTTCGCGCGCAACGTCGCGTCCAAGGTCGTGTTCATGCACCAGGGCCGCGTCTGGGAGCAAGGCCCGCCCGCCGAGCTGTTCGCCCATCCCCGCACGCCCGAGCTGCGCCAGTTCATCGGCACGGCCGCGTCCGCCGTCCACTGAAAGCAACACCACGCCATTCCCTCCCGGAGACATCGCATGAAACTGTACGCAAGACTGGCCGCCGCGGCCGCCTTCTGCCTTTCCCTGGCCGCGCCCGCGTCGGCCGCCGACAAACTGCAGGACGTGCTGGGCGCGGGCAAGCTGCGCGTGGGCGTGCTGATGGACGCCGCGCCCTGGGGCTTCAAGGACGCCAAGGGCGAAGCGGCCGGCCTGGACATCGATCTGGCCCGGCTGATGGCGGCCGACATGGGCGTGAAGCTGGAGCTGGTGCAGGTCACCGGCGCCAGCCGCATCCCCAGCCTGCTGGCCGGCAAGGTCGACGTGCTGATCGCCGCCGCCGGCGCCACGCCCGAGCGGGCGCAGCAGGTCATGTTCTCGCAGCCCTACGCGGCCGTGAACCTGGGCGTGTACGGCGGCGACGCCATGCCGCAAGCCAAGACAGTCGAAGAGCTGAAGGACCGCAGCATCGCGGTGGCCAAGGGTTCGACGCTGGACATCTGGCTGACCGACAACGCGCCCGGCGCCCGCCTGGTGCGCTTCGAGGACACGCCCTCGGCGGTCGCCGCCTATCTGGCGGGCCAGTCCGAGTCCTTCGCCGAGAACAGCGCCATCGCGCTCAAGGTCGCCGACGACAACCCCGCCAAGGCGCCGCAGCTCAAGTTCCTGATCCGCCAGTCGCCCGCCCACGCGGCGGTCCAGCAAGGGCAGCAGAACCTGCTGAACTGGATCAACACCTTCCTCTTCTACAACCGCCTGAACGGCAAGCTGCCCGCGTTGCAGACCAAGTGGTTCAAGGAAGCCCAGACGCTGCCGCAGATGTGAGCGCCCCCGAATCCAGACACGAGAATCCATCATGATCAAACGCTACAAATCCGGCTCGCGCATGAGCCAGGCCGTGACGTACAACGGCTTCGTCTTCATCGCCGGCCAGGTCGCCGACAACCGCCAGGGCACGCTGGAATCGCAGACCCGCGAGGTGCTGGCCAAGATCGAGGCGCTGCTGGCCGAGGCCGGCAGCGACAAGTCCCGCCTGCTGGCGGTGGACGTGTTCCTGCCGGCAATCGGCGATTTCGACGCCATGAACCGCGTCTACGACGCCTGGGTGGACCCGGCCAACCCGCCGGCGCGCGCCTGCGTCGAGGCCCGCCTGGCCGATCCCGACCTGCGCGTGGAAATGACCGCCATCGCCGCGCTGCGCTGAGCGCCGCGCCCCTCCACTCCCACGCGCCGCCCGGCGGCGCAGCAGCCCCCTATGCACACCGGCCTGTTTCACGAGATCGATTTCGACGCCGACGGCAAGACGCTCAGCTTCCTGGGCACGCCGTATTCGGTGGACCGTTCCCCCTATTACCAGATCAAGACCCCGGTCTGCCGCATCCGCAATGGCCAGGGGCCGCGCGTGCTGCTCATGGCCGGCAACCACGGCGACGAGTACGAAGGCGAGATCGCGCTGGGTCGCCTGATCCGCCGCCTGGACCCGGCCCGCGTGCGCGGCGAGATCACGATCCTGCCCATGGCCAACGTGCCGGCCGTGATGGCGGCGCGGCGCCGCTCGCCGCTGGACAACGGCAACCTGAACCGCGCCTTCCCGGGCTCGCCCGGCGGCACGCCCACCGAGCGGCTGGCGCATTTCCTGGAGCATGAGCTGTTTCCGCGCCACGACGTGGTCTTCGACATCCACTCCGGCGGCACGTCGATGGCGCACCTGCCCACCGCGCTGATCGAAAAACAGGCGGACCCGGCGCGCATGGACCAGGCGCTGGCGCTGCTGGCCAGCCTGGGCATGGACCACGCCTTCATCGCCACCAACGGGCGCGACGCGCCCACCTCGATGGCGGCCGCCGCCCGCGCGGGCGCCATCGGCATCAGTGGCGAATTCGGCGGCGGCGGCACGTTGACGCCGGCCACGCTGGCCGCGACCCAGCGCGCCATCGACCAACTGCTGCTGGCGCTGGGCGTAATCGACGCCCCGGTGCTGGGACCACACGCGCCGGCCGCCGGCGGCATGCAGCTGCTGGCCCTGGACAGCCACGCCCAGGCCATCTTCGCCACGCGTCGAGGCTGGTTCGAGCCCGCCGTGGACATCGGCGCCCAGGTCAGCGCGGGCGATCTGGCGGGCTACTATCACGACTTGAATCGCCTGGACGCGCCCGAGGAAGCCCTGCGTTTCGGGGTATCGGGTATCGTCATATCCCGGCGGCTGCACACCGACAGCGAAGCCGGCGACTGCCTGATCCAGGTGGCGCGCCCGGTCGAGCAAGCTGATATCCTGGCGGCCGCCTGACTCCGGCCCCGACCCACACGACTCCCACCAGCATGAGCGACCGGCACGCGCCCTCCTCCGCCCCCACCCACGACGACGTCCTGCGCCTGCGCCCCGACGCGCCGCCGCCGGCGCCGCGCGCGCTGCCGCCGGCCAAGCCGCCGCGCATCGAGGAAGTGGCCAGGCTGGCGGGCGTGTCGCCGATCACGGTGTCGCGCGCGCTGCGCCAGCCCGAGAAGGTCGCCAAGGACAAGCGCGAACGCATTCTGCAGGTGGTGGCGCAAACCGGCTACGCCTCCAACCCGCACGCGCGGGCGCTGCGCTCGGGCCAGTCCAGCGTGGTGGCCGCCTTCGTCTCCAACATTTTCAGCCAGCAGTTCGCGCTGGCCGTGCAGGGCTGCGCCGAGGTGCTGGAACCGCAGGGCTATCAGCTGATGGTGGGACAGACCTCGTACTCCTACGCCAAGGAGACCAGCATGATCGCCTCGCTGCGCGCGCTACGGCCGGCGGCCGTGCTGTTCACCGGCGTCATCGAGCTGGAAGAGAACCGGCAGTCGCTGCGCGAACTCGGCATTCCCATCATGGAAACCTGGGCCTATCCGCGCGATCCCATCGACATGCTGGTCGGACTGTCCAACTACGACGCCGGCTTCATGGCGGCCAGCCATCTGGCCGAGCGCGGCTACCGACGCGTGGCCTTCATGGCCCGCCACGGCGGCCGCGGCGAATTGCGCCGCCAGGGCTTCGCGGCCGCGGCCGCGCAGCGCGGGCTGGAGGTCGTCGCCGAACTGGCCGTGGACAATCCGCAGACCATCGCCGATGGCCGGGCCGCGCTGGCCCGGCTGCTGTCGCAAGGCGGCAAGTTCGACGCCGTGTTCTGCGCCAACGACCTGCTGGCCGTCGGCGCCATGTTCGAAGCGCGCGACCGCAAGCTGGCCGTGCCGCGCGATCTGGCCGTGCTGGGCTTTGGCGAAACCGATATCGCCGGCGAGATCCAGCCCGGGCTGACCACCATCGGCGTGGACAGCCTGGGCCTGGGCCGGCGCGCCGGCGAAATGCTGCTGCAGCGCCTGGGCGGCGGCATGCCGGCCCATCCTCACCAAGTGATGCCGCTGCGCATCCACGCGCGCGCCAGCGTCTGACCCCGCCCCTCCGGCGGGACGGGCGCCCGCCCCTGGCCTGGGTATATGCTTGCCGGACCGTTGTCCCATTTTCAGAACGGCAGGAAAACCCATGCACGACTTGAACGACCTCTATTACTTCGTGCAGGTCGTCCGGAACGGCGGCTTCGCGCCCGCCGGCCGGGCGCTGGGCATACCCAAGTCGCGACTGAGCCGGCGCATCGCGCTGCTGGAGGAAAGGCTGGGCGTGCGCCTGATCCAGCGCTCGACCCGCAGCTTCGCGGTCACGGAACTCGGCCAGGAATACTACGAGCAGTGCCTGTCCATGCTGGCCGGCGCCGAGGCCGCCCAGGAAGTCATCGACCGCACCCACGCCGAGCCGCAAGGCACCATCCGCCTGAGCGCGCCGCCGGCGCTGATCCACTATTTCCTGGGCGAGCTGATCGCGCGCTTCATGGTCAAGTGCCCGAAGGTGCAGGTCTACCTGAAGAGCTTCAGCCGTCCGGTGGACGTGCTGCGCGAGGGCTACGACCTGGCCGTGCGGGTACGCTTCGGACCCATCGAAAGCAGCGACCTGGTCATGAAGCCGCTGGGCATCAGCGGCCAGCGCCTGGTCGCCGCGCCTGCGCTGGCGCGCGCCGTGGCGCAGCCCGCCGACCCGAGCGCGCTCGGCCAGCTGCCGACGCTGGCGCTGGGCATCGACGGACGCGAAAGCCACTGGAAGCTGGACGGGCCGGACGGCGCCCGCCTGAGCGTGCCCTTCTCCCCCCGCCTGGTGACCGACGACATGATGGCGTTGAAACAGGCCGCCGTGCAGGGCGTGGGCGTGGCGGCGCTGCCCCTGCTGATGATCCGCGAGGAACTGGCGGACGGCCGGCTGATCGACGTGGGCCGGCCCTGGGCGCCCGAGCCGGGCAGCGTGCATGCCGTGTTTCCGTCACGCCGGGGTCTCTTGCCCGGCGTGCGCGAGCTGCTGGATTTCATGGGCGCCGAATACCAGAAGCTGGCCCGGCGCGAACGCGAGGAATGCCGGGAGCTGGGCGAACGCCCCTAGCCCGGCAGTGGGCTTGCCTGCCTGTCGCGGACTGCCGGGTCTGTCCAGATCCGGGCCTCGGGCCCGGACAGCGTCCTGCGGATAGGACGCTGCGGCCGGTTTTCGACGGCTACCGCGGCGGCGGGCCGGATTCTAGGATGAAGCCTCATTCTTCTTTTCGGAGTCCGCCATGACCACCCCCGCCAACTTCAACGGCCAGCGCCCCGTGATCGATCCCGACGACGCCGCCATGCTGCTCATCGACCACCAGAGCGGCCTGTTCCAGACCGTGGGCGACATGCCCATGCCCGAGCTGCGCGCCCGCGCCGCCGCCCTGGCCAGCATGGCCACGCTGAGCAAGATGCCCGTCATCACCACGGCCTCGGTGCCGCAAGGCCCGAACGGCCCATTGATTCCAGAGATCCACGACAACGCGCCCCACGCGCAATACGTCGCGCGCCGGGGCGAGATCAATGCCTGGGACAACCCGGAATTCGTCGCGGCGGTCAAGGCCACGGGCCGCAAGACCCTGATCATCGCCGGCACCATCACCAGCGTCTGCATGGCCTTTCCGTCGATCAGCGCGGTCGCCGATGGCTACCGCGTGTTCGCCGTGGTGGACGCCTCGGGCACCTACAGCAAGATGGCGCAGGAGATCACGCTGGCGCGCATCGTGCAGGCCGGCGTGGTGCCGATGGACACGGCCGCCGTGGCCTCGGAACTGCAACGCACCTGGAATCGCGAGGACGCGGCCCAGTGGGCGCAGGTCTATACCCGGATCTTCCCCGCCTACCAGCTGCTGATCGAAAGCCACGCCAAGGCGCAGGACGTGGCGCGCAACAACGAGGCGCTGGATTCCCAGCGCTGAGCCCGCATCCCGGCGGCGCGGCCGGGCCTATTTCTTGCGGAAGGGATAGGCCTGCTGCGCCAGGAACGTGCCCGGCATGTCGTTGTCCAGGATGCCGTAGTTCTCCGGCAGGCGCCGGCTCACGCCGCGCACGGCGGTGCCGAACAGGTAGTCGATGAAGGACAGGTGCGCCGCGTAGTTGCGGTCGATGGCCTCGGTGTCCGACGAGTGATGCCAGTGGTGGAAGTCCGGCGTCACGATGATGTAGCGCAGCCAGCCCCAGGGCAGCTTGACGTTGGAGTGGATGAGCACCGCCTGGAAACCGACGATGATGATGTAGGCATCCAGCACCGGCTTGGAAAAGCCCAGCGCGAACAGCACGCCCAGCACCGCCACGCGCGTGATCAGCAACTCGACGATGTGCAGCCGCGATCCGGCCAGCCAGTCCAGTGTGCGGGTGCTGTGGTGCACCGCATGGATGCGCCACAGGAACGGCACCTCGTGATAGGCCCGGTGCGCCGCGTACTGCACCAGGTCCGCCACCAGCACCGCCAGGAACAGCTCCAGCGCGTAGGGCAGGCCGGCGATGGCCTGCTGCAGCGGCTCATACGCGGCCCAGGAGAACAGCCGGTGCACGAAGAAGTTGATGCACAGCAGCACCGCGCCGACCGACAGGTGGTTGAACAGGAAGTGCTTCATGTCCACCTGCCATTCCGTGCGGAACACGGGCTGGCCGTCATACAGCGGGAACAGCTTCTCGAAGATGATGAAGACGGTGCTGGAGGCCAGCAGGTCCAGGATGAACCAGTCCAGGCCCAGGTAGGGATGGTGGCCGGTGTTGGAGGTGGTCACCACGACCTGGCTGCCGCCGGCGGCCACGGCGCCGCATACCAGGGCGAAGGCGGCGATGTTGAGCCAGCGCTGGCGGCCGAGAACGATATTGGCCAGCGCGATGGTGCCAGAGACCAGCAGCGCGCCGAACAGCAGCGCGCGCATCGCGTCCACAGAATAGAAGGCGCGCAGCTCGGGCGTGGTGAGATAGGCCGGGAAATGAAACGCCAGCACGCCCAGCACCGCCAGGATCGCCAGGAACAGCGCGATCACGCCGCTGATCATGCCGGTGCCGGGACGGATGTGCCCGTCCTGCCTGAACAATTCCCAGATCTGGCGATAGATGGGCGCGCGCTGTTTCATTTCATTCCGATGACGACTCCACGGGGCTGCGAGTGTATCGCCGGGACCGCCAGTCAATGTAAGCAAACGTGAGAATACGCGTGCATATCTGCCCCCCAGCCCGATCAAGCGCCGGCTTGCGGCGGGTCAAGTCCGATAAAACTGGCGGATACCCGCAAGATTGACAAGGATTGCCGGTTGCGCTGTCATGGAACGGACACTTCCAAAGCTCTCGCGCGCCCTCCTGGGGGCTCGCGTTTTTCCCTGACCCGGACCCAGCAGAGAGGCCGTCATATGTTCCCTGAATACCGTCAACTCATTACCCAGCTGAAATCCGAGAACGCCCATTTCTCGGCGCTGTTCCAGCGGCACAATGCGCTGGACCAGCAGATCCAGAACATGGAGGCCGGCATCGTCCCGGCGTCCGGCAACGACGTGGAAGTGCTCAAGAAGGAAAAGCTGCAACTGAAGGACAAGCTCTACGGCATGCTTCGGGCCGCCGACGGACACGCCTGAGCGGCTTCACGCCCCGCGCCGGGCACGATGCATGCCCGGCCCTCCTTTCCTCTCCTGATTCGCTCGCCCCGACCTGCGCGACGCCGCGCAAGCGCGGGGCGTTTCACTTGGGCCGCAAGCCGTGCCCGCGCCGCCACGCGTCCCATCGCTCCGACAAGTAAGCCACGCTAATCATGGATTAGGATATTTAGATTTTCTAATCCATCTCGCATCGATAGTCTGTCGCCCTTTCCCACAGGTGCGATATGACCCACGCTTTTCTTCCCGGCTTCCTGCTTGGCCTGAGCCTGATCCTGGCCATCGGCGCGCAGAACGCCTTCGTGCTGCGCCAGGGACTGCGCCAGCAGTACGTGTTCGCCGTGAGCCTGACCTGCGCCTTGTCCGACGCGATCCTGATCGCCGCCGGCATCGCGGGCTTCGGCGCGGCGGTCGCGGCGCTGCCGTGGCTGGAAACCGCGATGCGTTACGGCGGCGCCGCGTTCCTGTTCCTGTATGCCGCCCGCAGCCTGCGCGCCGCGCTGCGCAGCCATCACGACAGCCTGACGCCGTCCGAGAATCAGGCGGCGGGCCTCTGGACCACGCTCGCCACCTGCCTGGCCTTCACCTGGCTCAATCCGCACGTCTATCTGGATACCGTGGTGCTGCTGGGTTCGATTTCCAGCCAATACGAAGGGCAGAAAACCGCCTTCGCCCTGGGCGCCATCTCGGCCTCGTTCCTGTTCTTCTTCACACTGGGCTATGGCGCGCGCCTGCTGCGGCCTCTCTTCGCGCAACCGAAGGCCTGGCGGCTACTGGACCTGCTGGTGGCCGTGGCGATGTTCTGTATCGGCCTGGGACTGCTTATCTGAATTTAGATAGAACCCACACTGATCACTATGAAGCAATAGTACTAGCTCTTTGAGAATCGTCTCATATATCTCCCCCCTTGCCCCGTCCATCATGAATCGCTCCACCACATGCGCTTCCCATTCCTGAAGGAATTCAAGGTCATATCGGCATAGGCAATCGCGTCCCTGCTGCGCTGGCGTTCCTTCCCCAATGGGACAAGGAATCCCTACATGCCGTTTCGTATCAATCCGATCATGGCGGGGCTGCTCGTCACCCTGCCCAGCGTGGTCCTGGCTGTCGAACACGGACAGATCACCGTCAACGACCCCGCGGGCGCCACCACCATCGTCCTGAATCCGGGCGATACCGTCACCCATGCCGGCGCCGGCGCGGCGATCGACATTTCCATCGCGGGCAACAGCCTGAACGCGGACCGGGCCGTCATCACCGCGGGCGACCCCAACACCACGAACAAGTCCAGCGTCGGCCTGCGCGTCAGCGCGGGCGGCGCGGCCACGTTGACCGACAGCAGCGTCTCGAGCGTGGGAGCGGGCCAGAACTCCCATGCGCTGTCGGTCACGGGCGCGGGCAGTT
This sequence comes from Achromobacter sp. 1011791174, assembly GCF_059760925.1. Classification (NCBI taxonomy): domain Bacteria; kingdom Pseudomonadati; phylum Pseudomonadota; class Betaproteobacteria; order Burkholderiales; family Alcaligenaceae; genus Achromobacter; species Achromobacter sp. 1011791174. The sequence continues at coordinate 9,885 of NZ_JCBANH010000086.1, read as the reverse complement.
CCATCAGCGCCTTCGACACCACGTTGAGCACTATCGGGAACCATTCGCACGGCCTTAAGGCCGAATCCGGCGCGCAGGTCACGCTGCAAGGCGGCAGCATCGAAACAGCGGGCATTGGCGCGAATGGCATCGACGCGTCCGGCGCGGGCACGCTCGTCAAAGTAGATGGCACGACGATCTCGTCCGCGGACACCTCCTGGATCTCCACCGGAGTCCAGGTCTACCAGGGCGCGCGCGTCGAGCTGACCGACAGCAAGATCTCGAGCCTGGGCGGCGGCACGGGCATCGAAATCTTCAATGCCGACAGCGTCGTCACGCTCGACAACACCGACGTAAGCACGAAGCAGGCGGTGGGCATCACCGTCAGCGGCGGCACGCTGACCATGACCGGCGGCTCGGTATCGTCCCAGGGTGGCGCGGTCTACCTGGGTTCGAACGGCAACGCCAACGCCACCATCCGCGACGCATCGCTGCGCACCGAAACCGGCATAGGCATCAACATCAACGCCGAGAATACGTCCGCCACCCTGGACAACGTCATCCTCAAGTCCGTCGGCGCGTACAGCACCGGCATCTGGATGCCCGCGCTCGGCAACCAGCTGACCGCCAACCGGCTCACGCTGGAATCCGGACTCATCGGCATCGACAGCCGCGCCGGCAACGTCGTCCTGACGGACAGCGCCATCACCACGCAGGGCAAGAACGGCCACGCACTGTACATGTCGATAGACGAAGGCAGCGGCGGCACCATCGAGGCGAGCAACACCACGATCCGGACCCACGGCGACCTTGCCGTAGGCGCCCTGGCCCGCCTGCGCGGCGCGAACATCGTGCTGCGCGACTCGACCATCGACACTTCCGGCACGACCGCGCATGGCCTGTTCGCCAGCGGCGGCGGCAGCGGCATCCGGACATGGGGCACCGCCATCACGACACAAGGCAACAGCGCCCACGGCCTGGCCATGAGCAACAACACGGCCGTCTCGCTGGACAGCACCCGCATCGAGACCGCCGGCGCCGACGCACGCGGCATCTGGACCTATGGAACCGCCGCCAGCGTCAACAACACGCTGAGCCTGGGCAATGGCTCGCGCATCGACACGCAAGACGCGGTGGGCCTGCTGGTGAGCGGCGGCAGCCACCGGATCACGCTGGACCGCGCCGACATCACGGCGCGCAGGGACGGCAGCACTGACGATGGCATGCTGCTATACGCGCGCTCCATCGATGTGACGTCCGGCGGCGTCACCACCACGGTCGAAACCGGCCAGATCCTCCTTGACGCCAGCGCCTCGGCGCTGACCGGCGATGTGTTGATCGAAAGCGGCGCGCTGGACATGGATCTCACGAACGGCTCCACGCTCACCGGCGCCGTCTGGCAGCGCGGAAACGGACGCGTCAACAGCCTCGCGCTGGACGGCAGCAGCACCTGGAACGTGCGCGGCGACTCCACCTTGGGCACGCTCAAGAACGGCGGCACCGTGGCCTTCGCGTCGCCAAGCTCCGGCGCGTTCAAGACCCTGACGGTCGAGAACTACGAAGGCGGCGGCACGCTGTCGATCAACACCCGGCTCGGCGACGACAACTCGCCCACCGACCGGCTCGTGATCGATGGCGGCGCGGCCACCGGCAATACGGGATTGCGCGTCATCAACGCCGGCGGCGTCGGCGGCCAGACCACGCTGGGCATCCGCGTGGTGGAAACCATCAACGGCGGCGTCACCGCCAGCGACGCCTTCCACCTGGACGCAGGCTCCACCGGCTACCGCGCCAGCATCGGCACCGTCGCCCTCAACGGCTATGACTACAGCCTGGTGCGCGGCGGCAACGGTGGCGTGGCCGACGACTGGTACCTGACCTCGGAATACACCGACCCCACCACGCCGCCGGGGCCGACCGATCCCCTCGACCCCATAGACCCGACTGATCCGACCGGCCCCACCGATCCGACCGGCCCCGTCACGCCCACCGACCCGGTCGCGCCGCCGGAAGTCGATCCGTCCGGTTTCAGGAACGTGTCGCCGGAAACCGGCGCCTACGCCGGCAACCAGCGCGCCGCCATGAACCTGTTCTCGCACGGCCTGCGCGACCGCGTCGCCGTCCCCGACGCTGGCGGCGACGGCGGCCGCCTCTGGACCCGCGTCCTGGGCCGCCACGACGGCGGCCTGCGCATGGCCGAGGGCAAGGTCGAGGTCGACACCGACAGCACCTTGCTCCAGATCGGCGGCGACGTATTGCGCACCCGCCTGGGCAGCGCCGGCACGCTGCAAGCCGGCCTGATGGCCGGCTACGGCGATGCCCGCACGCGCTCGGACGCCACGCTGCGCCTGCCTGGCTCCGGCCAGACCGTTCAGACCCGCGCACGCGGCAAGGTCTCCGGCTACTCGGTCGGCCTATACGCCACCGCCTACGCCAACGACGCCACCCGCCTGGGTGCCTACGCCGACGCCTGGCTGCAATACGGCCGCTACGACAACCGCATCAGCAGCGACCTGGGCGCCGTGCGCTACGACGCCGACGTCTGGTCCGCCTCGCTGGAAACCGGCTACGCCTTGCGGCCCTTCGTCGCCGGATCGGCGCTGGCCGATCTCGTGGTGGAGCCCAAGGCCCAACTGCTCTACAACCACTACAAGGCCCAGGACGCCACGCTGCAGGGCACGCGCATGCAAAGCGGCAAGCGCAACGCCGTCACCACCCGCGCCGGCGTGCGCATCTATCCCAAGGCCGCGCCCGATGCGCCGCAACCGAAGATCCGGCCGTTCCTGGAAGCCAACTGGGTCCACTCGCCCGGCACCCCGTCCGTGCGCATGGGCGCCAACACGCTGGACACGGCCCCGTCTCGCAACGCGCTCGAACTCAAGCTCGGCGCGCAAGGGCAGATCGGACGCAATGTGCAGGTCTCGGCCCAGGCCATCGGCCAGCTCGGCAGCGGCGGCCAGCGTGGCTACGGCGGCATGCTGAACGTCAGCTATCGCTGGTAGTTTCCGTTGGCGGCGCGACGCGGCGCGCCGCCAACTTGGGTAAACCCCTGGTATTTTTGGCGCCAAAATAGATTTATATTTTTGCCAAAACCCATCCGTTTCCCCAAGCTTCGCGGCGCCCGACGCCGCCCCACGCCCATGACCCAGATCACGCAGTTCCCCTTCGTATCCGTATCGGGCGCGCCCGAGGCGCGCGGCCTTTCCTATGGACAGCAGGCGGCGGACCGCGTCCGCAAGAGCGCTGCCATGTACGGCCAGACCCTGGTCTCGCTGGGCTACGACGCCATGGCGCGCGGCCGGCTGATCCAGGGCTTCGCGCGCGAGATCGAGCAATTCGCGCCGCACTACCTGGAGGAAATGCGCGGCATCGCCGCCGGCGCCGGCGTGACGTTCGAAGACGTGGTCATGATCAACGCGCGCACCGAAGTGATCGCCAAGGCCCGCGCCGAAAAGAAAAAAGCGGCCGAGCTGGAGCCGGGCGACGGCTGCACCGGCGCGCTGATCCTGCCCTCGCGCTCGGCCAACGGCCGGCTGATCCACGGCCAGAACTGGGACTGGCGCGCCGAATGCGCCGACACCGCGATCGTGCTGCGCGTGCGCAACGACAACGGCCCGGACATTCTCACCTTCGTCGAGGCCGGCGGCCTGGCGCGCAGCGGCCTGAACGGCGCCGGCATCTCCATCACCGCCAACTACCTGGAATCGGACCGCGACTTCCAGCAGCTCGGCGTGCCGCTGTCGCTGATCCGCCGCAAGGTGCTGGAACAGGAGCATTTCGCGCTGGCCATCAAGGCGGTCAGCACCACGCCGAAATCCTGCTCCAACAACATCATGCTGGGCATGGCCGCCGGTTTCGGCGTGGACTACGAATGCACCACCGACGAGGCCTTCCCGATCTATCCCGGCGCGGACGACCTGATCGTCCATGCCAACCACTGGGTCAGCGAAGTCGCCCTGGGCAAGCTGCGCGACACCGGCCGCGCCAGCACGCCCGAAAGCGCCTACCGCGACTGGCGCGTGCGCCGGCTGCTGAACGAGGCGGCCACGCTGACGCGCGAAGATCTCAAGCGCGCGCTGTTCGACGACTTCGGCGCGCCGTATTCCGTGTGCCGCCCGCCGCGCCCCGGCAGCCACGACAATCTGTCGGCCACGGTGGCGATGGTGGTGATGGAACCCGCCGCCGGACTGATGGAGGTGGCCCCGCTGCCCGCGCTGAACCGCGTCTTCACGCGCTACAGCCTGCAGGACGAACCCCAGCTGCTGCCCGCCGCCTGAACGCGGCCACCACCGGAAACCCGCCCATGAAGACCATCCTGTCCAGCGCCGCGCTGGCGGCCTCGCTGGCCCTGGCCGGCACGGCCCAGGCCGCCGCGCCGCTGCGCATCTCGCTCACCGCCGATATCCGCTCCACCGAGCCCGGCGTCAACCGCGACAGCAACAGCGACGCGGTCGTGCTGCACATCGTCGAAGGCCTGGTGGCCTACGGCGAGGACGCCGAGGTCCGCCCCCTGCTGGCGCAGTCAGTGGACATCAGCCCCGACGGCACGACCTACACCTTCACGCTGCGCGACGGCATCCGGTTCCACAACGGCGCGCCGCTGACGTCCGCCGACGTGCTCTGGTCCTGGCAGCGCGACACCGCGCCCGCCACCGGCTGGCGCTGCGCCAGCGAATTCGACGGCCGCGGCGCGGTCAAGGTGCTGTCGGTGCAGGCGCCGGATCCGCGCACGGTGGTGTACAGGCTGGAGCGCCCCAGCAGCCTGTTCCTGGCCACGCTGGCGCGCACCGACTGCGGCGGCACGGGCATCGTGCACCGGGACTCGGTCAAGCCGGACGGCGCCTGGGACAAGCCCATCGGCACCGGCCCCTTCATGCTGACCGAATGGAAACGCGGCGAGTACATCCGTCTGGCGCGCTACGCCGGCTACGCCAACCGCGACGGCAAGCCCGACGGCTATACGGGTTCCAAAAGACCGCTGGTCGACGAAGCGCGCTTCGTGATCGTGCCGGACGATTCCACCGCCAAGGCCGCCCTGCAGCGCGGCGACATCGACATCATCGAGGACCTGTCCAACAGCGACGTGCCGGTGCTGCGGCAGGATCCCAATGTGCGCGTCGCCTACGCGCCCGTGATGAGCATGACGGCGCTGCTGATGCAGACCCGCGATCCCCTGCTGGCCGATCCGCGCCTGCGGCAGGCGCTGGCGCACGCCATCGATTACGCGCAGCTGGCCGCCGCCGTGACCGAAGGCCTGGCCCAGCCCAATAATTCGATCGTGCCCCTGGTGTCGTCCTATCACGGCGCGGCGCAGCGCCAAGGCTGGCAATACGATCCCGCGCTGGCCGCCAGGCTGGCGCGCGATGCCGGCTACAAGGGCCAGGAGCTGACCATCCTGACGACCAAACGCTATCCGCAGTCCTACAACTCGGCCGTCATCGTGCAGGCCATGCTGCAGGCGGCCGGATTCAACGCCAGGCTGTCGGTGCTGGAATGGGCCGCCCAGCTGGACCGCTACAACGCCGGCAACTACCAGCTGATGACCTTCCCCTACTCGGCCCGGCTCGACGCCGCGCTGAACTACGAGATGGTGACCGGCGACAAGGCCAAGCAGCCGCGCAAGGTCTGGGACAACCCCGAGGCCGCCAGGCTGATCGAGGCCGCCTCGGCGGAGACCGACCACGGCAAGCGGCAGGCGATCTTCGATCAGCTGCACCGCCTGTTCCTGGCCGACGCGCCCTCGATTCCGCTGTACAACGGCCTGGACATCGGCGCATTTCGCAGCGACATCAAGGGCTACCGGCCCTGGGCGGTGAAGAAGCCGCGCGCCTGGGAAGTGGAACGCAGCGGCTCCTAGCGCGCCGCTCAGTCGGCGAACAGCTCCGCCGCGACGAAGTCCACGAAGGCCCGGATCTTGGGCGACAGCTGCCGGCTGGACGGCCACAGCACGTGAAAGACCATCTCGCGCTTGTTGTAGTCGTCCAGCACCGTGACCAGCCTGCCCTGCCGCAGTTGCTCGCGCACGGCGATCTCGGGCACGCAGGCGATGCCCAGGCCCTGCTCGGCGAAGCAGACCTGCGGGTCCAGCGTATTGGTCACCATGCTGGCGGGCAGTTCCAGCGCCGGCTCGTCCGGCGCGCGGCCCAGCGGCCAGACATCCAGCTTGCCGGTGCTGGGAAAGCGGTACAGCAGGCAGGCATGACGCGTCAGGTCCTGGGGCTCGCGCGGCCAGCCCGCCGCCTCGAAATAGGCGGGCGCGCCCACGATCACCTTGCGACAGGCGCCCAGCCGCCTGGCCGTCAGGCGCGAATCGCCGGGCTCGCCGCTGCGGATGACGGCGTCGAAACCCTCTTCGATCACGTCCACCAGCCGGTCCGAGTAATCGATGTCCAGCTCGATGCCCGGATGGCTGCGCTTGAACTCCCCCAGCTTGGGCATGAAGAGCGTGCCCACCGACGGCAGGCTGATGCGCAGCTTGCCGCGCGGCTCGCTGCGGGTCTGCAGCAGCTCCGCCTCGGCGGCCTCCATTTCGTGCAGGATGCGGCGGCAGCGCTCCAGGAACAGCGCGCCTTCCGGCGTCGGATTGATCGTGCGGGTGGAGCGGTGGAACAGGCGCACGCCCAGCCGTTCTTCCAGCCGCACGATGGCCTTGCTGACGGCTGATGCCGAAATGCCCAGTTGCTGCCCCGCCGCCGTGAAGCTGCGCGCATCCGCGGCACGGACGAACACGTGCAGCGCGCTGATGTTGTCCATGCTTGCCCGCCCCATTCATGACTACAGAGTCATGAGTGTTTGAAACTTTAGCCTGTTTTTCATTTATCGGGCTTCCTCCACACTGCGTCCCAGCGATGGGCCTGCCGCCTTCCGGCACGCCTGCCCCCGATGAAAGGACGAGAACATGACGACGATGACAGCGCGGACCGCCGCGCATCCCGAGGCGGACAAGCTGCCGCTGGCCGCGCTGCTGGCGCTGGCGATGACCGGCTTCCTGGCCCTGCTGACCGAGACCCTGCCCGCCGGCATGTTGCTGCGCATCAGCGCGGGCATGGGCATATCGGAAACGCTGGCGGGCCAGTTCGTGACGCTGTACGCCATCGGCTCGGTGGCCGCCGCCGTGCCGCTGACGACAGCCACGCAGGGCTGGCGTCGCCGCCCGCTGCTGCTCGCGGCGCTGGCCGCGATCCTGATCTTCAACACGCTGACGGCGCTGACCGACAGCTACATCGCGGCCCTGGCCGCGCGTTTCCTGGCCGGCATGGCGGGCGGCCTGATCTGGGGCATGCTGGCCGGCTATGCGCGCCGGCTGGTGGCCGATCCGCTCAAGGGCCGCGCGCTGGCCGTCGCCGGCGTGGGCGCGCCCATCGCCCTGTCGCTGGGCGTGCCGCTGGGCACGCTGCTGGGCGATGCGCTCGGCTGGCGCAGCGCATTCGGCGCGATCTCGCTGCTGACACTGGCGGTCATGGCCTGGATCCTGGCGAAGGTGCCCGATTTCGCGGGACAGCCGGCCGGCAAACGGCAGGGCGTCGGCCTGGTGCTGCGCAGCCCCGGCCTGCGCCCGGTGCTGGCCGTGCTGGTGCTGTGGGTGCTGGCGCACAGCATTCTCTACACCTATGTCGCGCCCCTGCTCGGCCCGGCCGGCCTGTCGGGACAGACGGATCGGGTGTTGCTGACGTTCGGCCTGGCCTCGCTGGCCGGCGTGTGGATCAGCGGGATGCTGATCGACCGCCGGCTGCGCGCGCTGGTGCTGCTGAGCCTGGCCGGTTTCGCGCTGGCCGTGCTGGCGCTGGGACTTGCGGGCACGCATGCGCCAGCGGTGTATGTGGCAGTGGCGGCCTGGGGCGTGGCGTTCGGCGGTTCGCCGACCCTGCTGCAGACGGCCTCGGCCGAGGCGGCCGGCCCCGGTGCCGACGTGGCGCAATCGATCCTGGCCACGGTCTGGAACGTGGCCATCGCGGGCGGCGGCATCGTCGGCGGCCTGTTGCTGGACGCCTGCGGCGCCGACGCCCTGCCCTGGGCCGCGCTGGGGCTGGCGATCGCCGCGCTGCTGCTGGCCGGCGCGGCGCGCGCTCATGGCTTTCCGGCGGAGCCCCGCCACGCCCGGCGTCAGTGAGGACGGGCTGCGTCCTGCCGCAAGCCGGCGGCCGGCATGGCGGCCGACCACCGTGTCGCGCTCAAGGCTTGATCGACGTGCCCCAGGCGCGCGGCTTGCCCTCCCAGACCGAGAAGCCTTGCACGCGCTTGCCAGTGGCCCAGGCATCGGCGCCGTTGTAGAGCACCAGCAGCGGCGTCTGCTCCAGCATCAGCGCATGCAGCTGGTCGAAAAGGGCCTGACGCCTGGCCGGATCGGATTCCAGGAAGCTCTCGTCGATCAGCTTCTGCGCCTGCGGATCGTCCCAGACCTTGCGCGGTTGCGCCGTCTTGTCGCCGGAGAACTGTTCGAAGCTCAGCGCGGGATCGATGCGCGAGGAGAACGTGAAGGAGCTGATCTGGTACTTGCCGGTGTTGTAGCGGTCCAGCTGCGTGGCCCACTCCAGCACTTCGATGCGGGCGTTGATGCCCACGGCCTGCATCATGGCCTGCGCCATCACGGCGACCTGGTAGCTCGGCACATGGGCACGCTTGTTGGCGTAGATGACGATGGGCTCGCCCTTGTAGCCCGCTTCCTTCAGCAGTTGCTGCGCCCGCGCCGGATCATGGCGGTAGGCGCGCTTCTCGGCCTCCTTGTAGTAGGCCGAGCCGGTGTGGACGGCGGAGTTGTTCAGCTCGCCCAGCCCTTCCGACGCCGCCGCCACGACCTGCGGAATATCCAGCGCGGCGGCGATGGCCTGGCGCAGCTTGACGTTCTTGAGCACCGGATCCTGCGTCTGGAACAGCAGCGTGTGCTTGGTGGCGTCGTGCGGGGTCATGACGGCCACGGCGGGATTGCCCTTGAGTTCGGCCACGTCGGTATTGGTGATCTGGCTGGCGTCGATGGCGCCGGACACCAGCCCCGCCTTGGAGCTGGACGCGTCCGGCACCACCAGGAACCTGACCTCGTCGGCCAGCGCGCGCTTGGCGCCCACGTAGCCGTCCGGCTTGTCGCCGGCCCCGGGAGGCTGCGCATAATCCTTGAAGGCCGTGAGCAGCACGTATTCGCCGCGCTTCCATTCCTTGAACTGATAGGGGCCGGTGCCGATGGGCTTGTCCCAATTGCCATCGGCGCCCACCGAATCCTTGTGCACGATGGCGGTCATGCCGCAATCGGTGCGCGCCAGCGAATCCAGGAACACGGCGGATCGGTGGCTGATCTTCATGACCACGGTGCGCGCGTCGGGCGCGGACACGTCGGTCACCTTCAGGCCGTTGCGACCGTCGAAATCGCTGCGGCAACGCCAGTCGCTCCTGGGATCCATGTAGCGCTGCCAGTTCCACAGCACGTCGGCGGAACTCAGCGTGGCGCCATTATGGAACTTCACCCCCTCGCGCAGCGTGAAGGTATAGGTCAGCCCGTCGTCCGACATGCTCACCGATTGCGCCAGCAGCGGCGCCACGGTGCCATCCTCGCGATAGCCGACCAGGCCCTCCACCATGTGCAGCACCACGCCATCGGTGGTGTTGTCGCGGTTCACGCCCGGATTGATGGAGCGGATGTCGGCCGGCTGCGCGATGGTCAGCACGGCCGCCTGGGCGGCGCCCGCCCAGGCCAGGGCGAGGCTGAGCGCGAGCGTTCGGGAAAGGGAAGGACGAGACATGTGGGGCTCCGGGGCTTGCGGCGCCGCTCATGCATTTTTGGCGCCAAAATTTGATGCACATTATGGATGCATCGAATCACGGCGCCATCGGGAGTATCCCTGAAGCGCGGCTGCGGGAGGTGAAAAACGCAAGGCCGGAAAGCGTCGCGGCGGCCATCCGGCAACGGATCGCCGC
>NZ_JCBANH010000085.1:0-27856 GCF_059760925.1 Achromobacter sp. 1011791174 | reverse complement strand
AGCGCAAGGGGCGCGTCGGACGCCGCGTCGCTGTCGGGTAGCGGGGGCGGCACGAGGTAGACCGGCATGGGGTTGTTGGCTGGCTTGCGCGCGTCCACGGCCTGCTGCACGCGGTTGGTGAACGGCACGATCGATTTCTTCCAGACGTTGGTGATCTGGTAGGTGCCGGAGCTGTCCCGGATGTGGATGTCGCCGAACAGCCAGCGGGTGGTGAAGGAGACGGAGCTGACTTTGTCCAGGTCTATGACGGCCTGGCGCAGCCCATAGACCATGCCCTTGTCCAGGAAAATGATGCGCCGGTCGGTCAGGGTGATGAGCCAGGTGTCGTTGTTCATCAAGCCCGTGGCGAAGGCCAGCACTTGTTCGCCATCCTGCAGGATGTGCGGTACGTGGTCCAGTTCCTTTTTGGAGAGGAACTGGGTCTCGCGCATTTCCGTGGCGATATCGTTGTAGCGCGCCCTGAGTTGTTCTGGCGTAGCGGTCTTGAAGTCGAAGTCCATCGATGCTCTGCGGGGTTGCGGTGCGGGGCTCAAGCCGCGCCTATCTTACGTTAAGGATGCGAAAGATTGCGCCCGCAGGCATAGCGGCGCGAGTGCGCCCGAAGAGTGGCGCTGGCGGAGCGGGTATCAGGCCGCGCGCCCGCCGCCCTTGCGCGCATGCGCCAGCAGCGCTTCGCGCAGCGCCACGGCCTGGTTGTGTTCAGTATTGCGCGCGCCATAGAGCAAGGTCAGCGGCCTCTTGCCGGCGGCTTGCAGCAGCGCGCTCATGCGGGCCTGTTGTTCGGGCGCGGCCAGTTCCGCGTTGTAGCGCTGGCGGAATTCGTCCCAGCGTTCGTCGACGTGGCCGAACCATTTGCACAGTTCGGCGGACGGGGCGATGTCGCGCGCCCACTCGTCCAGGCCCAGGTCGGCGCGGCGCAGGCCGCGCGGCCACATGCGGTCGACCAGGGCCTTGTAGGCTTCGTCCGGGCCGGTGCCTTCGTAGATGCGTTGGAGGGAGATCGCGGGCGCTTTCATGGCCGCTCCTGGGTGGGCGTTGCGGCCAGTCTACCGCAACGCCTGGAGCGCCCGTGATGACGCTAGCGGGCCTGAGCGGTGACGGCGGATGTCGCCGCCGGCGCCGCGCCGCCGCTCGCGCGCAGCAGCGCGAAACCGACGATGGCCGAGGCCAGCGAGCCGGTCAGCACGCCGAGCTTGGTGGCGTCCACGGCGGCCGGATCGGTGAAGGCCAGCGCGCCGATGAACAGGCTCATGGTGAAGCCGATGCCGCACAGCAGCGCCACGCCGTACAGCTGCGCGTAACTGGCGTGGCGCGGCAGGGTCGCCACGCCGGCCTTGATGGCCAGCCAGGCGAAGCCGAACACGCCCAGCTGCTTGCCCAGGAACAGCCCCAGCGCCACGCCCAGCGGCACCGGCTGCGCCAGGCTGTCCAGGCCCATGCCGGCGAAGGACACGCCGGCGTTGGCGAAGCCGAAGATCGGCACGATCAGCAGCGCCACGGGTTTGTGCAGCGCATGTTCCAGCGCGTGCAGCGGCGAGTGCGCGGCGGGCGCGCCCTGGTTTTGCGGGCGCAGCGGGATGGCCAGGGCCAGCGCCACGCCGGCCAGCGTGGCGTGCACGCCGGATTTCAGCACGAAGTACCACAGCACCGCGCCCAGCAACAGGTAGGGCGTCAGCCGCAACACGCCTGCGCGGTTCAGGCAGAACAGGATGGCCAGCAGCGCGGCGGCCATGCCCAGCGCGAACAGGTTCAGCTGCGACGTATAGAACAGCGCGATGATGATGATGGCGCCCAGGTCGTCCAGGATGGCCAGCGCGGTCAGGAAGATCTTGAGCGACGTCGGCACGCGGCTGCCCAGCAGCGCCAGGATGCCCAGTGCGAAGGCGATGTCGGTGGCGGCGGGAATGGCCCAGCCGCGCAGCGTGCCGGGGCTGCCCAGGTTGATCAGCACATAGATGAGGGCGGGCATGATCATGCCGCCCAGCGCGGCGATGCCGGGCAGCACGATGCGCGAGGCGCCGCGCAACTGGCCGTCCAGCACTTCACGCTTGATCTCCAGGCCGACCAGCAGGAAGAACACGGCCATCAGGCCGTCGTTGATCCAGTGCAGCACGGATTCCTTGAGGACGACGGGGCCCAGGCTGAAGCCGAGCTTGGCGCCCAGCGCGTCGAAGTAGGCTGGCGCGATCCCGCTGTTGGCGACGAGCAGCGCCAGCAGGGCGGCGAGCATCAGGACGTAGCCGCCGAGGGCTTCGGATTTCAGGAACGCCTGCAGGAACGAGGCGGACCGCGGGGCGGGAGGGGCCGGATGGCTCACGTGGACTCCTTTACTACCTTTCGGTGAGTGCGCGGCGAACGGCGACGGCGAGGGGCGGCGGCTCCATGCCGTGGTTCGGGTTGAGGATGGCTTGCCGGGCGGATCCGCCGCCTGGGCGGGCGGCAGCCGGAAGGCGCCGGGATCCCTGGCAAAGCTTACTTGGCGCGGCGGGCGCCGGGAATGCGCGTGGTCTGGCGGGACGGCGCGCGAGGCGTCCGGCGCGGGCCGGACGGGTTGCGCCCGCAGTCGGATCGCGGGCGCACGAAAGCTGAATTCTACCTGAAAGATGAAGAATTTGTTCCACAAGATCATGCATGTTCCGTGAAATCCGTGCGAACAGGGCGCTAATTTAATTACGGGTCTCTCGCTACCATCGCCAGCGTTTCCTCTGGGCGCACGCGGCAGGCGGCGGCGCATTCGCCGCGCCTGTCCACGCCGCCCTGGCTTTTTTCAGGACCGCCGCCGATGTCATCCTCCTCCCGCAACCCGCATGCCACCCAGGCGTCAAGGACGCCGCTGCTGGCCCGCCTGCCGGCGATCCAGACGCTCAGCTACCAGCGGCCGGGGGCGCGAGGCGCGCCGCTGCTGGTGGATGCCGGCCCGGAAGTGTTGAGCGCAAATGTCGGTTCCGGCGCCGGTCGGGCGCTGTCCGAACTGCCGGGCGGCTATCGCCTGGATACCTTGCTGCCCGGTCCGCGCCTGCAGGCCTGGGTCCGGGGCGGAGCGCGGTTCAGCCTGTCGCGCGACGGCCAGGTCCAGGTGGGATGGGGACGCCGGCTGGCCGCCACGGAGTTCGAGGCGCTGGGCGACGGCGAGCCGGGGCTGGCGATGCTGGAGCCGGAAGAGATCCGTTATCTGGAGGCTTACCTGTTGTGGCAGGGACGACGCTGGAGCGACGCGGAGGACGGGATCGATGCCGGCCCTGGCGAGGCGAGCGCGTTCGATCCGTTCAGCGGTCAGGCGCGGACCCGCGCTTGCGTGGCCGAATCCGCCGGCCTTTCCGGCCTGCGCATCCTGCACACCGAGGCGGCCACCTCGTTCGGTGGGCAGGAGTTCTGCATCTACAAGGAGATGGTGGCGATGCGCGAGCGCGGCCATCACCTGGAGGCCGTGTGCCAGCCCCAGGCCGAGCTGGGCGGCCGGCTGCGCGAGGCGGGCTTCAAGGTCCACAACCTGCTGATGGACGGGCCTGTGAATTTCCTGCGCGGCGTGTCGGCGCTGCGACGGGTGCTGCGCGGCGGGCGCTTCGATGTGCTGAACACGCACAGCCGGCGCGACACCGTGCTGGCGTCCATCGGCGCGCGGCTGGCCGGCACGCCGCTGATCGTGCGCACGCGCCACCTGGCCAAGCCGATCCACTCGCTGTACGCCTATACCTGGCTGGCGCACCGTGTGATCGCCGTCAGCCGCTATGTGCGCGGCCAGTTGCTGGAAGGCGGCGCGCGGCCCGAGGCGGTCGAGGTGATCCATTCGCCGGTGTCCCTGCCGCCGGACCGGCCGGGCGCCTGCCTGCGCCGCGAGTTGTCGATTCCGCCGGAGGCCAAGGTGGTGGGCTGCGTGGCGGTGATGCGGGCGGAAAAAGGGCATGAGGATCTGATCGAGGCCTTCAGCCGGGTGTCTCGCCGCCATGCCGACGCGCATCTGGTGTTGGTGGGCGATGGCATGCCGCTGGCGGAGCAGTTGCGCGAGCGCGTGCGCGCGCTGGGACAGGCGCTGGCGCGGCGCATCCATTTCGCGGGACGGCGCAAGGATGTGGGCACGGCGTTGCGAGCCTTCGACGTGTTCGCGCTGCCGACGCGGCGCGAGGCCTTCGGCACGGTGTTCGTGGAGGCCGCCGCGATGGGGCTGCCGGTGATCGGCACGCAGGTGGGCGGCGTGCCCGAAACCATGATGCCGGGCCGCAGCGGCCTGCTGGTGCCGCCGAATGATCCGGGCGCGCTGGCGCAGGCGCTGGACCTGCTGCTGGGCGACGCGGCGCTGCGCCGCCGCATGGGCGAGGCGGGCCGGGCGCGCGTGCGCGACCTGGGCCTGTTCACGCCGGCGCGCGTGGCGCAGGACGTGGAAAACGTCTACCACCGCTGGCTGAGCGAACGGCGCGGGACGGCGGCGTAGCGTCGCGCTGACGCTACCCTTGGTTCAATGCCAGAGCAGCGCGTTCATGGCCTCGACCAGGCGGTCGCGGTAGCGCGGTAGCTGCGCCTGCGTGCGCGCCAGCCGGGCCTTCAGCTCGGCGGGCTCGGCGCCCTTGGCGACGCGGGCCGGGGCCCAGATCGGGTCGGGGAAATGGCGGTCGCCGCGCCAGCGCGGGATCACGTGCCAGTGCAGGTGCGGCACCATGTTGCCCAGCGAGGCCAGGTTGATCTTGTCGGGCGACAGGATGGCCTGCTGGGTTTCCTCGACCACGTACACGGCCTTCATCAGCAGCTCGCGGCCATGCGCCGACAGGCTGGTCATCTCGGCCAGGTGGCCGTTCCAGATCACGCGGGTGAAGCCGGGGTAGTCGGGGTCGTTGACCTCGATGACGCGCAGGTGCGGGCCGCGCCACAGCAGCGCGCCGCCGTCTTCCTGGCACAGCGGACAGTCGGGGTCGCGGGCGCTCACGGGGTTTTCCTCCGGATCGTGGCCGGGATGCGTGGGACGCGAATGCGGGTCACGGCAGCACCTTGCGATATTGGATGAAGCCGGAACGGTCGGCGATGCGGTCGTACAGCTGCATGGCGGTGGCGTTGGTCTCGTGGGTCAGCCAGTACACGCGCGCGGCATTGTTGGCGGCGGCCTGGGCATAGACGTGTTCGATCAGCTTGCGGCCCGCGCCGGTGCCGCGCGCCTCGGGCGTTACGTACAGGTCCTGCAGATAGCAATAGTCGCCGGCGGTCCAGGTGGAGCGGTGGAAGATCCAGTGGACCATGCCGATGGCCTTGCCGCCGTCGTAGGCCAGCGCCACGTGCATGGGCTCGGCCGGGTCGAGCAGGCGATCCCAGGTGTTGCGCGTGACGGCGTCGGCGATGTCGACGCGGTAGAAGTCCTGGTAGCCCTTCCACAGCGGCAGCCAGACATCGAAGTCGGCGGCGGTGGCGGGGCGGATTTCCGTGGTGCTCATGGGCAATGCCTCCGGTTGCGGATCAGCGTGGGTTTTCCAGTGCCTCGACGATGTGGCGCAGCACCTGCAGGCGGGCGTAGCGCTTGTCGTTGGCCGATACCAGGTGCCAGGGCGCGTGGGCCACGTCGGTGCGCGTCAGCATCTCGTTGGTGGCGGCGGCGTATTCCTTCCACTTGTCGCGGTTGCGCCAATCGTCGGGCGTGATCTTGAAGTTCTTGAACGGCGATTTCTCGCGTTCCTTGAAGCGTTCGAGCTGCACGTCGGGCGTGACCGCCAGCCAGAATTTCAGCACCAGCGCGCCGCTGCCCGACAGCTGTTCCTCGAAGTCGTTGATCTCGGCATAGGCGCGACGCCAGTCGGCGGGGCGGGCCAGCTTCTCGACGCGCTCGACCAGCACGCGGCCGTACCAGGAGCGGTCGAAGATGGCGATGCGGCCCCGGCGCGGCAGCTGGCGCCAGAAGCGCCACAGATAGGGGCGCGAGAGTTCATAGCTGTTGGGCGCGGCGACGGGTGTGATGTCGAACTGGCGCGCGTCCAGCGCATGCGTGACGCGGCGGATCGCGCCGCCCTTGCCGGCAGCGTCCTGGCCCTCGAACACCAGCACCAGCGAGCGGTCCTGGAATTTCTTCGAACGCGCGGCGCGGGCCAGCCGGCCTTGCAGCAGGCCGAGTTCGGACTCGTAGTCCTCGCGGTCGATGCGGGCCTCGTAGTCGAGCTGGCCGAGCCGGTCGATGATGCGCGCCGGCCCGGAGTGCGCCACGAAGCTGGGCGGGATGCGCGGCACGCTGCGCTGGCGCATGGCGGCCAGCACGGCCTCGGCGGTGCGCGCGGCGCGCAGCTGCTCGTCGGCGCTGGGGATCACGACCCAGGGCGCGTGGCCGCTGTCGGTGTGGTTGATGACGATCTGTCCGCCGTTGCGCAGGCGGTCGTATTTCTTGTGCACCTTCAGGTCGGCGGGGCTGACCTGCCACGAGGTCTCAGGGCTGCTCAGCAGGCGCTCGGCGCGCGCCTTCTGCGCCTGGGCGGACAGGTGGAACCACAGCTTGACGATCTGCACGCCCTCGGCGGCCAGCATGGCCTCGAAGCGGCGGATGGCGGCGGACAGGGCTTCGATGGCGTCCTGGTTGGGCCGCTTGCGCGAGGTCTCGCGCAGCAGCTGCGCGTACCAGGAACCGAACACGATGCCGGTGCTGCCCTTGGCGGGCAGATCCTTCCAGTAGCGCCACAGCCAGGGGCGTTCCAGCTCCTCGCCTTCGGGCGGGCCGTAGGCCAGCGTCTTGATGTGGCGCGGGTCCATCCACTCGTTGAGCAGGTTGACCGTGGCGCCCTTGCCGGCGCCGTCGATGCCGGCGACCACCACCAGCAGGGATTTTTCCGCCTTCTGCAGGCGCTGGTACTGCGCGTTCAGCAGGGCGACGCGCAGGCGCGCCTCGATGGGCTTGAAGGCTTCTTTGGACAGGCTGGGGTCGGCTTCGGCTTCGGCGAACATGGCTGGGGTCCGCGGCGGGCGGACAGAGGCGTATCGATCGGGCGATCTTGCGGGATATCCCCGCCGCGCGCAAGTGCGCGCGCCGCCGGATCCGGGCCGCGCGCCTGCCGTGGGCGCCGGTCTCAGAGCGAGTCGACCGGGATCTTCAGGTAGCGCACGCCGTTGTCTTCGGCCGGCGGGAAATGGCCGGCGCGGATGTTGACCTGGATGGCCGGCAGGATCAGCGTGGGCATGCCCAGCGTGGCGTCGCGCCGGGTGCGCATGGCGACGAATTCGTCTTCGCTGATGCCGTCGCGCACGTGGATGTTGGCCTGGCGCTGCTCGGCCACCGTGGTCTGCCAGCGCGCCTCGCGTCCCGCCGGCGGATAGTCGTGGCACATGTACAGGCGCGTGGCGGCGGGCAGGTCCAGCAGCCGCCGGATGGAGCGGTACAGCTGGCGCGCGTCGCCGCCGGGGAAGTCGCAGCGCGCCGTGCCCACGTCCGGCATGAACAGCGTGTCGCCGACGAAGGCGGCGTCGCCCACCAGGTAGGCCATGTCGGCCGGCGTGTGGCCGGGCACGTGGATGGCGGTGGCCTCCAGCGCGCCAATGCGGAAGGTCTCGCCGTCGGCGAACAGGCGGCCGAACTGCGAGCCGTCCAGCGCGAAGCCCGGCTCCAGGTTGAAGATGCGCTTGAACACGCCCTGCACGGCGCGGATGGCGCCGCCGATGGCGATGACGCCGCCCAGCTGCTTCTGCAGGTAGGGGGCGGCCGAGAGATGGTCGGCGTGGGCGTGGGTCTCCAGCAGCCAGTCGGTCCGCAGGCCATGCTGGCGCACGTACTCGATCACGCGGTCGGCGCCGGCGGTGCTGGTGCGGCCGGACTTGGGGTCGTAGTCCAGCACCGAATCGATGATGGCGCAGGCGCCGCCCGGCGTGTCTTCATGGACCACATAGGTGACGGTGGCGGTGACCGGATCGAAGAAGGCCTGGGTGATGGCGGGCATGGCGGACGCTCTGACGGGCCGCGCGGGCGGACCGGGATGGGAACGAAGCGCCGGGGCGGCGCTTCAATTTATATTTTTCAATAATATTGTTTGATAGTTTATTAGTCAATATAATGATCAAACTCTGCGCTACCGATTGACCCTCGTCAAATGAATGCTTCCCTGACCCAATGCGAAGTCGCCGTGCTGCGCGAATCCGCCTCCCAGGCCTGCGCGCTGCTCAAGGCGCTGGCCAACGAAGACCGCCTGCTGCTGCTGTGCCAGCTGGTCGGCCATGAACGCAACGTGGGCGAACTGGAGGCGCTGACCGGCATCCGCCAGCCCACCCTGTCGCAACAGCTGGGCGTGCTGCGTGACGAGGGTCTGGTGGCGACGCGCCGAGACGGCAAATACGTCTACTACCAGATGGCCAGCTTCGAGGTCAGCCAGGTGATGAAAACCTTGTCCAGCCTGTACTGCGGCAAGGCCATGGACGCCTTGCACCAGGAATCGCAATCATGACTCTGGACTGGAGCGTCTTCACGCCGGGACCGGCTGCCGCCGGCGGCCTGCTGATCGGCGCGGCCGCCGTGCTGCTGATGCTGGGGGCCGGGCGCATCGCCGGCATCAGCGGCATCGTCGGCAATTTGCTGCCGCCCGCGCCGGGCGGCGGTTGGCGGCTCGCGTTCCTGCTGGGCCTGTGCGCGTCCCCCTGGTTCTATCAACTGTACGCGGCCTTGCCGCCCGCCACGATCGAGGCCGGGCCGCTGCGCCTGGTCGTCGCCGGCCTGCTGGTCGGGCTGGGCACGCGCTATGCCTCGGGCTGCACCAGCGGCCACGGCGTCTGCGGGCTGTCGCGCGGTTCGCGTCGCTCGCTGGCGGCCACCGCGCTGTTCATGGGGGCGGGCTTCGCCGTCGTCTACGTGATGCGCCACGTGCTGGGGGCCTGACATGAAAATCGCCAGCGCCCTGCTCGCGGGATTGCTGTTCGGCCTGGGGCTGATCGTGTCCGGCATGGCCGACCCGGCCAAGGTGCTGGGTTTTCTGGACCTGGCCGGTGCCTGGGATCCGTCGCTGGCCTTCGTGATGGCCGGCGCGGTGCTGGCGGCGAGCCTGGGCTATGCCTGGCTGCGGCGGCGCGGCCGCGCGCTGGACGGCGGGCCGCTGCACTGGCCGCCGCCCGCGCGCGTGGATGTTCGGCTGGCCGTCGGCAGCCTGGTGTTCGGCGCGGGCTGGGGGCTGGCCGGCTTCTGTCCCGGGCCGGCGCTGGTCAACGCCGCCGCCGGCCTGCCGCAGGCGCTGATCTTCGTGGCGGCCATGGTGGCCGGCATGGCGTTATTCTCGGCCCTCGAATATCTGAAGCACCGCCAATAAGGCCGCCAGCCGGCCGCCCAGGAGACAAACAATGCAGAAGACGGAGACGGCGCAGCGCGATTTCGACGTGGTGGTGGTGGGAGGCGGATCGGCGGGCATCGGCGTGACGGCCAGCCTGCTGCGGCGCCGCCCCGGCCTGCGCATCGCGGTGATCGAGCCCAGCGACAATCACTACTACCAGCCGGCGTGGACGCTGGTCGGCGGCGGCGCGTTCGATGTCGCCAAGACCGTGCGTCCGACGCAGGCGGTGATGCCCGCGCGCGCGACCTGGCTGCGCGCCGCCGTGGCCGGCTTCGAGCCCGAGTCCGACACCGTGCGCCTGGCCGATGGCCGCGCCGTCAGCTATCGCCAGCTGATCGTGTGCCCGGGACTGCGGCTGGCCTGGGACAAGGTCGAGGGCCTGTCCGACACGCTGGGCAAGCACGGCGTCAGCTCCAACTATCGCTATGACCTGGCGCCCTATACCTGGGAGCTGGTGCGCGGTTTCCAGGGCGGCCAGGCGCTGTTCACCCAGCCCGCCATGCCGATCAAATGCGCCGGCGCGCCGCAGAAGGCCATGTACCTGGCCTGCGACCACTGGCTGCGCACCGGCGTGCTGGGCCGCGCCCAGGTCCAGTTCGATCTGGCCGGCGCGGCGCTGTTCGGCGTGCCGACCTTCGTGCCGCCGCTGATGCGCTATGTCGAGCGCTACGGCATCGCGCTGAACTTCAACTCCACGCTGGTGGCGGTGGATGGCCCGGCGCGCAAGGCCTGGTTCGATGTGAAGAACGCCGAGGGCCAGGTCAGCCGCGTGGAAAAGGACTTCGACATGCTGCACGCGGTGCCGCCGCAATTGCCGCATGACTTCGTGCGCAACAGCCCGCTGGCCGACGCCGCCGGCTGGTGCGAGGTGGATCCGGCCACGCTGCGCCATCCGCGCTACGCCAACGTCTTCGGCCTGGGCGACACCATCAGCGCCAGCAACGCCAAGACGGCGGCCGCCGCGCGCAAGCAGATCGTGGCGGTGGCCGAGAACCTGATCGCCTGCCTGGACGGCTATGCCATGCCGGTGAAGTACGACGGCTATGGCTCCTGCCCGCTGACGGTCGAGCGCGGCCGCATCGTGCTGGCCGAGTTCGGCTACGGCGGCAAGCTGCTGCCCACCTTCCCGCTGGACCCGACCGTGCCGCGCAAGAGCGCGTGGTTCCTCAAGGCCACGCTGCTGCCGTGGATCTATTGGAACGGCATGCTCAAGGGCCGCGAGTGGCTGGCCCGGCCGCTGGGCAACTGACAGGCGGGGCAGGCATGGAAGCGGTATTGGCCGTCAGCGCGGCGCTGGGCGCCTGCGTGGGCCTGATCCTGGGTTTGACCGGCGCGGGCGGCGCCATCATGGCGGTGCCGCTGCTGGTGTTCGGCCTGCATCTGCAAGTGGCGCAGGCCGCGCCGATCGCGTTGCTGGCGGTGGGCCTGGCGGCCGCGCTGGGCGCGGCGCTGGGGCTGCGCGCGGGCAAGGTGCGCTACCGCGCGGCGGGTTTCATCGCGGCCACCGGCATCGTGGTGTCGCCGCTGGGCCTGTGGGCCGCGCGACGGCTGCCGAACGCGCCGCTGGCCGTGATCTTCGCGGGCGTGCTGGGCTGGGTGGCCTGGCGCATGTGGCGCGGCGGCCAGCCCGCCGCCGCCGAAGCGCCGGCGCATTGCCCGCCCTGCCTGCTCAACGCCGACACCGGCCGCTTGCGCTGGACCGCGCCCTGCGCGCGGGCGCTGGGCGGCACCGGCGTGGCGGCGGGCTTTCTGTCGGGCCTGCTGGGCGTGGGGGGCGGCTTCGTGATCGTGCCGGCGCTGCGCCGCGCCACCGACCTGCCCATGCAGGCCATCGTGGCCACGTCGCTGGCGGTGATCGCGCTGGTGTCGGCCAGCGGCGTGATCGCGGCGGCGGCGGGCGGGCACCTGGAATGGCGCATCGCGCTGCCCTTCACGCTGGCGGCCGTCGCCGGCATGCTGGCCGGGCGCGCGGTGGCCGATCGTTTTCCGCCGAGACGGTTGCAGCAGAGCTTCGCGCTGTTCGCCGCCGTGGTGGCGGCGGCCATGCTGGTCAAGGGGCTGAGCGGGCTGGCGGGCTGAGGCGTCCGGGGGACGTCCGCGCCCGCCGCGCGCGTCTATTCGTAGGTCC
Source organism: Achromobacter sp. 1011791174 (assembly GCF_059760925.1). Taxonomy (NCBI): domain Bacteria; kingdom Pseudomonadati; phylum Pseudomonadota; class Betaproteobacteria; order Burkholderiales; family Alcaligenaceae; genus Achromobacter; species Achromobacter sp. 1011791174. The sequence continues at coordinate 16,462 of NZ_JCBANH010000085.1, read as the reverse complement.
GCACGTCGTCGATGACCTTGCCGTCGTTGGGCAGGCCGCCCACGTCCACCCATTCCACGTCGCCGCGCAGCTTGGTCAGGTCGCGCAGCGAGTCGGCGATGCGCTTGGCCAGGTCCTCGCCGCGCACGCGCGACTCGGTCTTGAGCACCATGCGGTCGGCGCCGGTGGTGCCGCTGATGACCAGGCGCGCGCGCAGGATTTCCGGATGGCGGCGCAGCACATCGGCCACCTGCGAGGGATGCACGAACATGCCGCGCACCTTGGTGGTCTGGTCGGCGCGGCCCATCCAGCCTCGGATGCGGGTGTTGGTGCGGCCGCAGGGCGACACGCCGGGCAGCACCGCCGACAGGTCCCCCGTGCCGAAGCGCACCAGCGGATAGTCCGGGTTCAGCGTGGTCACCACCACTTCGCCGACCTCGCCGTCGGGCACGGGCTCGCCGGTGCCGGGACGCACGATCTCGACGATGATGTCCTCGCCCAGCACCAGCCCCTGGCGCGCCGGCGTCTCGAACGCGATCATGCCCAGGTCGGCGCTGCCATAGGCCTGGTAGCCCTCGATGCCGCGCGCGGCCAGCCAGTCGCGCAGCGACGGCGGGAAGGCTTCGCCCGAGACCAGCGCGCGCCGCAGCGAGTCCAGCCGCACGCCGAGTTCGTCGGCCTTTTCCAGGATGATCTTCAGGAAGCTGGGCGTGCCGGTATAGCCGCTGGGCGCCAGGTCGGCGATGGCGCGCACCTGCTGCTCGGTCTGGCCGGTGCCGCCGGGAAAGACGGTGCAGCCCACGGCGTGCGCGGCGGTTTCCATCATCGAGCCGGCCGGCGTGAAGTGATAGGAAAAGCAGTTGTAGGCCAGCTCGCCGGCGCGGAAACCCGCCGCGTACAGCGCGCGAGCGAAGCGCCAGTAGTCGGCGCGCGCGCTTTCCGGTTCATAGATCGGGCCGGGCGAGGCGAACACGCGCAACGCCTCGCCCCAGCCGATGGCCGCGAAGCCGCCGAAGGCCTTGGCCGGCCCGGCGGGCGCGGCGGCGTCGTCGCGGCTGTGTTGCTGGCGTTCCAGCAGCTCGTGCTTGCGCAGCACCGGCAGCCGGGCCAGCGCCGCGCGCGAATCGATCGTGGCGGGATCGACGCCGCGCAGCTGCTCGGCAATGGCCGGCGAGCGCGCCATCGCGTGGGCGATTGCGCCGGGCAGGGCGGCCATCAGCTCGCGCTCGCGTTGCTCGGGCGCTCGTGTTTCCAGGACATCGAAAAACTCGGACATGGGATCGCACCCTCTCGTGTTCCGTACTGCGGTGTCGTTGCCGGCGGCGCCGGGACGCGCCCGGCAGCCGCCTTATGGGGGTATCGCTAGGCCAGCCAGCGCTTGCGGCGGCGATAGAACTTGTTGTCGCGGAAGCTCTTGCGCTCGCCGCTGGAAATGCCCAGGTAGAACTCCTTGACGTCCTCGTTCTGCGCCAGGTCGGCGGCGGCGCCATCCATCATGACGCGGCCGTTTTCCAGGATGTAGCCGTAGTCGGCGTAGCGCAGCGCGATGTTGGTGTTCTGCTCGGCCAGCAGGAAGCTGACGCGCTCGCGCTGGTTCAGGTCGCGCACGATCTCGAAGATCTCTTCCACGATCTGCGGCGCCAGCCCCATGGACGGCTCGTCCAGCAGGATCATGTTGGGATTGGCCATCAGCGCGCGGCCGATGGCGGTCATCTGCTGCTCGCCGCCCGAGGTGTAGCCGGCCTGGCTGGCGCGGCGCTGCTTCAGGCGCGGGAAATACTGGTACACCCGCTCCAGCGCGGCGGCGGTGTCGCCACGGCTCATGCTGCGCGTATAGGCGCCGGTGAGCAGGTTCTCTTCGATGGTCAGGTGGGCGAAGCAGTGCCGGCCCTCCATCACCTGCACCACGCCGCGCTTGACCAGCTCGGCGGGCGACAGCTTCTCGATGCGCTGGTCGCGGTATTGGATATGACCCTTGGTCACATCGCCGCGCTCGCCCTTGAGCAGGTTGGAAATGGCGCGCAGGGTCGTGGTCTTGCCCGCCCCGTTGGCGCCCAACAGCGCCACGATGCGGCCTTCCGGCACCTGCAGGGACACGCCCTTGAGCACCAGGATGACGTGGTTGTAGATCACCTCGATGCCGTTCACGTCGAGCAGCACCTTGGGCGTGTCCGCGGCGGCGGCGTTGGCAGTATTGGCGGCGGTCATGATCGTTCCTGCTGCGTGGTGGCGGCCGCCCCTTGTAGGGCGGGCCGCCGGTTCATACGAAAGCTGCAAAGTCGTTGTGTACACATCCGGCCGCGTGCGGCCGGAATCAACACGGGCACTGCGAAACTGGAAAGCCGTCCGACAGCAGGACCCCCATGGAGACAACCCGGCACGTTCAACAGGTGCTCCACAATCGGGGCCGCCGCGGATCCGGCTTTGCCGGTCCGCGCCCGCGGCGCCCCCTTGGGGGGAGGCGCCGTAGGCGCTTCGGGGGGGGATTTACCCTTCACACTTTCTCGGGGTGATGTTCTTTTCCTTGGCGTACTTCGCCGCGGCTTCCGTCACCATCGGGTCCAGGATGGTCTTGTCGGCCTGGTACCAGTCCGAGACCACCTTGAACTTCGCGCCGTCCCACTGCACGATGCGGGCCCAGTCATCACCCTTGTGATTGGTGCACGAGGTCTTGACCGGACGCATGATCTGGCCGAAGCCCAGCTGGTTCAGCCGCTCCTGGGTCAGGTTCAGGTTCTCGAAGCCCCAGCGCACCTGGTCCGGCGTGAGCGCCTTGCCCTTGCCGAACTTTTCCTGCGCGGTGCGGATCGCCTCGACCTGCATCATCGAGATCATCATGCCGCGCGTGTGGGCGATGGTGCCCAGCGTGGTGTTGCCCGACTTGTCGGAGCCCTGGCCCTTGTCGTAGACGTGCTTCTTCAGATCGTCATAGACCTTGTCGTGTTCGGCGCCGCTGTTGTGGATGGTGATGGCGTTGTAGCCCTTGGCGACTTCGCCCAGGTCCTTCACGTCGCCTTCCGAGCCGGCCCACCAGATCGCGTACATCTTGTCGCGCGGATAGCCGCTGGCCTGGGCTTCGCGGATGGCGGTCGGCGTCATGATGCCGGCGCTCCACAGCAGCACGTAGGCGGGACGCGCCTGACGGATCTGCAGCCAGGTGGACTTCTGTTCCACGCCCGGCGCGGTCACCGGATACAGCAGCAGCTCGAAGCCTTCCTTGGCCGCGCGCTTCTGCAAGAGCGGAATCGGTTCCTTGCCATACGGCGAGTCGTGGTAGACCAGGGCGATCTTCTTGCCCTTGAGCTTGGCCATGCCGCCTTCTTTCTTGGCGATGTCCTGGATCATCACGTCGGCGGCGGTCCAGTAGGTGCCCAGCAGCGGGAAGTTCCACTCGAACACGCTGCCGTCGACCGACTGCGACAGGCCGTAGCCCATGGTCTCGACCGGCACCTTGTCGACGATGGCCTTGTCGCTGACCGCGAAGGTGATGCCGGTGGATTGCGTGTCGAAGCCCGATGCGCCCGTGCCCTTGCTCTTCAGGCGTTCATAGCATTCGACGCCACGGTCGGTCGCGTAGGCGGTCTCGCACTCTTCGTACGTGATCTTGACGCCGTTGACGCCGCCGTCGCGTTCATTGACCAGCTTCAGGTAGTCCAGCTTGCCGTCGGCCCAGGGGATGCCCAGGGGCGCGAAGGAACCCGTGCGGTACACCAGCAGCGGAACGAACTGCTCTTCCGCCGCCATCGCGGGGGTGGCCACGGCGCCGACGGCGCCGGCCGCGGCCATCACGGCCGCCGCCAACTTCAGGTTAAGACGCTTCATCTCCATTTACCTCCTGCGTGGTGCTTGGGGCGTAGACCCTGGGACACCGGGATTGGCCCGGTCTGGAGCCGGGTATTCAGGCTGCCTCGGCGCGGGCTCATGGCGCCGCGCCGGGCAATGATCAATACAGACGTAATGCGATACCTGCGATGTCGCAGCGGATCCCGCCCCTAGTGGGGGAAGGGCCAGATGCGCAGTTTCTCCTTGCCGATGCTCCACAGCCGCGCCAGCCCGTGCGGCTCGGCGATGAGGAAGAACACGATCAGCGCCCCGAACACCATGTGCTCGACGTGGGCGGCGGTGTCCACCGACAGCGGCAGGCCCAGCATGTGCGGGATGTTGCTCAGCGCCACCGGCACCAGCACGATGAAGGCCGCGCCGAAGAAGCTGCCGATGATCGAGCCCAGGCCGCCGATGATGACCATGAACAGCAGCTGGAACGAGCGGCTCAGGTCGAAGGCCAGCGGTTCCCAGGAGCCCAGGTGGATGTAGCCCCACAGCGCGCCGGCCACGCCGACGATGAAGGAGCTGACGGCGAAGGCGGTGAGCTTGGCGTACATCGGCCGGATGCCGATGACGGAAGCGGCCACGTCCATGTCGCGGATCGCCATCCACTGGCGGCCGATGGCGCCGCGCACCAGGTTCTTGGCCAGCAGGCTGAACACCGCCACCAGGATCAGCACGAACAGGTACTTTTCCATGGCGCTCTGCACCGGCAGGCCGAAGGCGGTCAGCTGCGGCACCGAGACGTTGCCCGAGGACGAGTAGTTGGTGAAGAACGGGATGCGCAGGAAGGCCCAGTCCACGAAGAACTGCGCCGCCAGCGTGGCCACCGCCAGGTACAGGCCGCGTATGCGCAGGCTGGGAATGCCGAAGATCACGCCCACGATGGTGGCGAAGCAGCCGCCCAGCAGGATCTGCACGATCAGCGGCATGCCGGGAAAGCGCACGCCGAAGTTCCAGGCCGCGTAGGCGCCCACCGCCATGAAGGCGCCGGTGCCCAGCGAGATCTGGCCGCAGTAGCCCACCAGGATGTTCAGGCCCACGGCGGCCAGCGACAGGATCAGGAAGGGAATGAGGATGGCGCGCAGCAGGTAGTCGCTGGCCAGCGCCGGGACGGCGATGAAGGCGACCGCCAGCAGCAGCCAGATGAAGATGCGGTCCTGGCGGATCGGGAAGATCTGCTGGTCGGCGCGATAGCTGGTCTTGAATTGGCCGTTTTCGCGGTAGAACATGGTTTCTTATCCTCTGCCAGTCGGCTAAACGCGGTCGATGATCTTCTCGCCGAACAGCCCTTGCGGACGGAACAGCAGGAACACCAGCGCCAGCACATAGGCGAACCAGATCTCGATGCCGCCGCCCACCAGCGACCCCAGGTAGACCTCGGACAGCTTCTCGCCCACGCCGATGATCAGGCCGCCCAGGATGGCGCCCGGCACGGACGTCAGGCCGCCCAGGATCACCACCGGCAGCGCCCGCAGCGCGGCCGTGGACAGCGTGAACTGCACGCCGAACTTCGAGCCCCAGATGATGCCGGCCACCAGCGCCACCAGGCCGGCCACGCTCCACACGATGACCCAGATGCGGTTCAGCGGGATGCCGATGGACTGCGCGGCCTGGTGGTCGTCGGCCACCGCGCGCAGCGCGCGGCCGGTGGAGGTGAACTGGAAGAACAGCGCCAGCGCGGCCACCAGCAGCGCGGCGATGACCGCCGCCGTCAGATCCTCAAGGTTGATCAGCAGGCCGCCCTCGAACATCGAGTCCAGGATCATCAGCGGATCCTTGGGCATGCCCACGTTGATCGAGTACACCGAGCTGCCGAAGGTGATCTGGCCCAGGCCGTCCAGGAAGTAGCTGATGCCCAGCGTGGCCATCAGCAGCGTGGTGGCTTCCTGGTTGACCAGGTGGCGCAGCACGAAGCGCTCGATGGCGACGGCCAGCAGGAACATGACCGCCGCACTGGCGATGAAGGCCAGCACGTTGGCCAGGATCATGTTGTCAAAGCCCAGCCAGCGCGGGAACCACTCCGAGAAGCGGGCCATGGATAGCGCGGCCACCAGCACCATCGCGCCCTGCGCGAAGTTGAAGACGCCGGACGCCTTGAAGATCAGCACGAAGCCCAGGCCGATCAGCGCGTACAGCATGCCGCTCATCAGGCCGCCGAATAAGGTCTCTAGAAAAAATCCCATGTCTGTCCGCCTTAATGGGAGACGCCGAGGTAGGCGCGAATCACATCTTCGTTGGCGCGCACCTCGTCGGGCTTGCCGTCGCCGATCTTCTTGCCGTAGTCCAGCACCACGACGCGGTCGGAGATGTCCATGACCACGCCCATGTCGTGCTCGATCAGCACGATGGTGGTGCCGAACTCGTCGTTGACGTCGAGGATGAAGCGGCTCATGTCCTGCTTTTCCTCGATGTTCATGCCGGCCATCGGTTCGTCCAGCAGCAGCAGGCGCGGTTCCATCGCCAGCGCCCGGCCCAGGTCCACGCGCTTTTGCAGGCCGTAGGGCAGGCGGCCCACCGGCGTCTTGCGAAAGGCCTGGATCTCCAGGAAGTCGATGATGTTCTCGACGAACTCGCGGTGCTGGATCTCTTCGCGCTCGGCCCGGCCCAGGCGGAAGGCCTGGGACAGCAGCCCGCACTTCATGCGCAGGTTGCGGCCGGTCATGATGTTGTCCAGCACGCTCATGCCCTTGAACAGCGCCAGGTTCTGGAAGGTGCGGGCGATGCCCATCTCGGCGGCGCGGCGCGGGTTCATGCGCGAGAAGCGCTCGCCCCGGAACGAGATGCCGCCCTGCTGCGGCGTGTAGACGCCGTTGATGACGTTGAGCATCGAGCTTTTGCCGGCGCCGTTGGGGCCGATGATGGCGCGGATCTCGTGCTCGCGCACATTGAAGGAGATGTCCGTCAGCGCTTTCACGCCGCCGAAGGACAGGGAAATGTTCTGCATGTCCAGCATCACGTCGCCGATGCGCTGGTCGCGGTCGATGTCGCTCATGTGTCTGACCTTCAGGCGGCTCGGGCGGTGACGGGGGGGAATTTCTTGACCGGACGGATCTTCAGGTCGGCCGAGATCCTGCCGACGCGCCCGTCCTCGAATTTCACTTCGGTCTCGATGAACTGCGACGGCTTGCCGTCGAACAGCGCGTCGATCAGCACGCCGTACTTCTGCGCGATGAAGGCGCGGCGCACCTTGCGGGTGCGGGTCAGCTCGTCGTCGTCCGGGTCCAGCTCCTTGTGCAGGATCAGGAAGCGGCTGACCTGCGAGGCGCACAGCTTGGGATCGCTGGCCAGGTCGGCGTTGACCTGCTCGACGCAGTCGGCGATCAATTGGTAGACCTCGTCCTTGCTGGCCAGGTCGGTGTAGCCGGCGTAAGGCATGCCGCGACGCTCGGCCCAGTTGCCCACGGCTTCCAGGTCGATGTTGATGAAGGCGCAGACGTCCTCGCGGCCGGCGCCGAAGGCCACCGCTTCCTTGATGTGCGGGAAGAACTTGAGCTTGTTCTCGATGTACTTGGGCGCGAACAGGCTGCCGTCGGCGAGCTTGCCCACGTCCTTGGCGCGGTCGATGATCTTGAGCTGGCCGTCGGTGTCCAGGTAGCCGGCGTCGCCGGTGCGGAACCAGCCGTCGCTGCTGTGCGCTTCCTCGGTGGCGGCGCTGTTGCGGTAGTACTCCTTGAACAGGCCGGGGCTCTTGACCAGGATCTCGCCGTTGTCGGCCACGCGGATCTCCACGCCGGCCACGGGCGGGCCGACGGTGTCGTCGCGCACCTGGCCGTCGGGCTGCACGCAGACGAACACGGAGGTCTCGGTGGAACCGTACAGCTGCTTCAGGTTGATGCCGATGGAGCGGTAGAACACGAACAGGTCCGGGCCGATGGCCTCTCCCGCCGTGTAGGCCACGCGCACGCGGCTCATGCCCAGCGCGTTGCGCAGCGGGCCGTAGATCAGCGCGTTGCCCAGCGCGTAGCGCAGCCGGTCCCACAGGCCGACGGATTCGCCGTCCAGAATCCGGGTGCCGACGCGGCGCGCCAGCTTCATGCAGGCATGGAACAGCTTGCGCTTGACGACGCCGGCGTCTTCCATGCGGATCATCACATGCGTCAGCAGCCCTTCCAGCACGCGCGGCGGCGCGAAGTAATAGGTGGGGCCGATGTCGCGCATGTCGATGGAGACGGTGTCGGGCGACTCGGGGTGGTTGACCGTGAAGCCCGTGACCAGCAGCTGCGTGTACGAGAACATGTTCTGGCCGATCCAGGCCGGCGGCAGGTAGGCCAGCACGTCTTCGCGGTCGGTCAGCTGCTCCATGTCGGACACGGCGCGGGCGCGGTCGATCAGGGCGTGGTGCGTGAGCACCACGCCCTTGGGCTTGCCGGTGGTGCCGGACGTGTAGAACATGGCCGCCGGATCATGCGGCTTGACGGCCGCGACGGCGCGGGCGAAGAAGTCGGGGTGCTGCGCGGCGTATTCCTGGCCCAGCGCTTCCAGCTGCTCGTAGGACATCAGCATGGGGTCGGCGTAGTGGCGCAGGCCGCGCGGATCGTCGTACACCACGCGCTGCAATGCCGGGCACTGTTCGCGCACCTCCAGCATCTTGTCGACCTGTTCCTGATCCTCGACCACGGCGACGCTGACTTCGGCGTCCTGCAGCACATAGACCATTTCCTGCGCGACGGCGTCCTGGTACAGCGGCACCGGAATCGCGCCCAGCGATTGCGCGGCCATCATGGCCATGTAGAGACGCGGGCGGTTCTCGCCGATGACGGCCACGTGCATGCCGGGCCGGATGCCGGAAGCGGCCAGGCCGTGCGCGACCTGGCGCACGTGCTCGGCGACCTGCGACCAGGTCAGCGTCTGCCAGATGCCGAGGTCTTTTTCCCGTATCGCGGGCCGCGTCCCGCGTTGCTGTGCATGCGCGAGCAGCAGCGCCGGGAAAGTGTCCGACGCGGCCGGCATCGATGCGGATGCGGGCGAAGAATGTGCCACGTTGTCTCCTCCGGTTTGGGCGCAAGGGCCGGATGCCGAGTAGGCGACCGGGGCAGAGCGCTTGACCAGTTGGTTTTAGATTTACGGCAGGAGTTAAGGTATAAGGTTGGGTTGCCGCCAACTGTCACCATCGCGACATTCAAGGAACTTTTAGGGTATTCCCGATGCAGCTATCCGACTCCCTGCAACTCGCCGCGGCCTGGTTTCGCGTGCTCGACGACGAGCAGAAGTCGCGGGTCGAGCGGGACCTTACCGTGCAGCAGGCGAGCGCCGGATCGATCATAGAGCGCAAGGGCGAACTCGCCCAGGCCTGGATCGGCGTGCTGGGCGGCCTGGTGAAAGTGTCGGTGGGCAATGCCGAGGGCAAGGTCGCCTCGCTGACCGGCGTGCCGGCCGGCGGCTGGATCGGCGAGGGCTCGCTGCTCAAGCGTGAAGTCCGCAAATATGACATCGTCGCGCTGCGCGATTCGGTGGTGGCGCGGCTGCCGGCGGCCACGTTCGACTGGCTGCTGGACACCAGCATCCCGTTCAACCGTTATCTGCTGCATCAATTGAACGAGCGCGTGGCGCAGTTCATCGGCAAGGCCGAGTACGACCGCTTGCTGGATCCGGACGCGCGCGTGGCGCGTTGCCTGGCCGAGCTGTTCAACCCGCTGCTGTACCCGGGCATGGGCATGCGGCTGGCCATCACCCAGGAAGAAGTCGGCTACCTGGCGCGCGTGTCGCGCCAGCGCGCCAACCAGGCCCTGCGCAAGCTGGAAGAGGCGGGGCTGCTCACCGTGGAATATGGTGCGGTGCGGGTGCTGAATCTGGACGGCTTGAAGCAGTACGGTTCGGACCGCGAGGCGGTCGAGGGCGAGACGGCGGCCTGATGCGTTGGCCTGGCGGTGGCCGGCTGAAGTGGCTTCGGGGTTGGAACGGACGCGGCCCGCGCCGCGATACGCCAGGCCATGAAAAGGAAAATGACGTGGACGGGTATTGACATTAAATAGCGCGCTATTTAATATTGCGCCATGAAATCCCGATCCAAGTCCCTCGCCAAGCCGGCCAAAGGCGCGTTCAATCCGCTGCTGCTCGACAGCCAGCTGTGCTTCGCGCTGTATTCGACCTCGCTGGCGATGAACAAGGTCTACCGCAAGCTGCTCGGCGGGCTGAACCTGACCTATCCCCAGTACCTGGTCATGCTGGTGCTGTGGGAAGGCGACGGGATCACGGTCACGGACATCGGCGAACGCCTGTTCCTGGATTCCGCCACGCTGACGCCGCTGCTCAAGCGGCTGGAAGCGGCAGGGCTGGTGAGCCGCAACCGCGCCCAGGCCGACGAGCGCCAGGTGATCGTGGCGCTGACGCGCCAGGGCCGCGAGCTGCGCGAGCGCGCCGAGGCCGTGCCGCATGCCATCGCCGCCGCCGCGCAATGCTCGCTGGACGAGGCGCAGGACACGATGCGGGCGCTGCACGGCCTGCGCGAGAAGCTGGTCGCCAGCCTGTGATGACGTTGCAGTGAAAGGGAGGTACAACAGGTGTTCGATTTCGTTTTATAAGTAGTGCACGATATAGTCGTTTGCTACTGATTTGATCGCGCCAGGCCGCCAGAACGGGCCGGCGCCTTGCGGTCCAGGCAGTGCTCCGCCGATGTGGAATCCTTCCCCGGCGGCTTCGTTTTCCACTTGAACAGGGAATCCATCATGTCCATCGAAAAAGTCCTCTACCGTGCCAGCGCCACCGCCACCGGAGGCCGCGAAGGCCGTGGCGTCAGCGACGACGGCGCGCTCGACGTCAAGCTGACCACCCCGCGCGAGCTGGGCGGCGCCGGCAACGTCGGCACCAACCCCGAGCAGCTTTTCGCCGTGGGCTACTCGGCCTGCTTCCTGGGCGCGATGAAGTTCGTCGGCGGCCGCGACAAGATCGCCATTCCGTCGGACGTGTCGGTCAACGGCGTCGTGGGCATCGGCGCCATCCCGACCGGCTTCGGCATCGAAGTCGAGCTGAAGATCTCGCTGCCGGGCATGGACCGCGCCCAGGCCGAAAAGCTGGTGGCCGCCGCCCACATCGTCTGCCCGTACTCGAACGCCACGCGCGGCAACATCGACGTGACGCTCACGATCGTCTAAGCGCCGCAACCACGAAAAGAGGGCGGATCCCGCAAGGGATCCGCCCTTTGCACGCGTAGCATGCCCGTCAGCGCAAATAGATGCGCTTCAATAAAGCAGACACGCCCCAATCCGGCAAGCCCGTCCCAAGCGAGGCCACGCGGAGCCGGCTTTGCCGGTCCGCAGTGGCGCCCGCCTGGGGGGAAGCGCCGCAGGCGCTTCGGGGGGGTCAATGCCCTCCGCCGAGATAGGCCGCAACCACGGCCGGATCGTGCTTGAGCTTGTCCGCCGAGCCGTGCACCGAGATGCGCCCGTTCTCCAGCACATACCCGTAATCGGCCACGTTGAGCGCGGCGGCGGCGAACTGTTCCACCAGCAGCATGGTCACGCCCTCGTCCTTCAGGCGCGCGATGATGCGGAACACTTCCTCCACCAGGATGGGCGCCAGGCCCATGGACGGCTCGTCCAGCAGCACCAGCTCCGGGTTCAGCATGACGGCGCGGGCCATGGCCAGCATCTGCTGTTCGCCGCCGGACAGCGTGCCCGCCAGCTGCTCGCGCCGTTCCTTCAGGCGCGGGAACAGGTCCATGGCGCGGCCCAGGTCGGCCTGCACGTCGCCCTTGGGGCGGCTGCCGGTCAGGCGCGGAAAGGCGCCCAGCAGCAGGTTGTCGGTGACCGACAGCGTCGGGAACACGCGCCGGCCTTCCGGCGAGTGCGCCAGCCCCAGCCGCGCGATGCGGTGCGATTCCAGCCCGTCGATGCGCTTGCCGCCCAGCGTGACCTCGCCCGCGGTGGGGCGGATCATGCCGGACAGGGCGCGCATGGTGGTGGTCTTGCCGGCGCCGTTGGAGCCGATCAGCGTGACCACCTTGGCCTTGGGCACTTCCATGCTGATGCCGTGCAGCACCTTGACCTTGCCGTAGCCCGCTTCCAGATTCTTGATCGATAGCATCTCGTGTGTCCCCTTGGCGTCAAGCGGTCGCGCCGCCCAGATACGCCTCGATGACCTTGGCGTTGCTCTGCACTTCATTGGGCAGGCCCTCGGCGATCTTCTGGCCGAAGTCCAGCACGGACACGGTGTCGCACACGCCCATGACCACGTCCATGTGGTGCTCGATCAGGATCAGCGTGACGCCGTGGTCGCGGACCTTGCGGATGATGGCCAGCAGCTCGACGATGTCGGGCGCGGTCAGGCCGGCGGCCGGCTCGTCCAGCAGCAGCAGCTGCGGGTCCAGCGCCAGGGCTCGGGCGATTTCCAGCAGGCGCTGCTTGCCGTAGGGCAGGTTGCGCGCTTCTTCGCTGGCCAGGTCCTCCAGGCCGACGAACCCCAGCAGCGCCTGGGCGCGGGCCCGCGCGCGCTGTTCCTCGCGCTTCCAGCCGGGCGTGCGCAGCGCGATGCCGGCCAGCCCGGTGTTGAAGGTATGGTGCAGGCCCACCAGCACGTTTTCCAGCGCCGTCATCTCGCCGAACAGCTGCACGTTCTGGAAGGTGCGGGCCACGCCGGAGGCGGCGATGTCGGCCGGCGCCAGGCCCACCAGCGACTTGCCGGAGAAGTCCACCGAGCCGGCCGTCGGCACGTAGATGCCGGTCAGCACGTTCATCATGGTGCTCTTGCCCGAGCCGTTGGGGCCGATCAGGCCGTGGATGGTGCCGCGCTTGACGGTCAGGTCCACCTGGTTCAGCGCCTTCAGGCCGCCGAATTGCATCAGTACGCCCTTGGCCGCGAGCAGGGTCTCGCCGTTGCCGCGCGCGGCGTCGGGCACGGCGTCCTGTTGCTTGACTAGGTCCTTCTTGACGGACAGCGCCGCGCGGCGGCCGGAGAAGAACAGGTTGCGCACGAAGCCGACGATGCCGTCGGGCAGGTAATAGACCACGAACAGGATCATGGCGCCGAAGATGGTCAGGCGCCAGTCGGTGACCGCGTCCAGCCAGTACGAGAACACTGCTAGCGCGATGGTGCCGATGACCGGCACGGCCAGCTTGCGCGCCTCGGTGCGGCCGCGCGCGACGGCCATGGCGCCGCCGACCGTCACCACGACGGCCACGCCCAGCGCGATCAGCCGGAAGGTGGCGATGTCGTCCAGCATCTTGGGCAGCAGCACGATGATGGCCGCGCCCAGCAGCGCGCCGGTGCGGCTCTTGCGCCCGCCCATGATGATGGCCAGCAGGAACAGGATGGTGAGTTCGAAGTTGTAGGTGTTGGGCGAGATGTACTGCTCGGAGTACGAGTACAGCGCCCCGGCCAGGCCGGCGAAGCCGGCGCTGATGACGAAGGCGAAAACCTTGTGCCGGTAGACCGACACGCCCATGCAGTCCGACGCGATCGGGCTGTCGCGCAGCGCCTCGAACGAGCGTCCCAGGTGCGACTTGAGGATGCGGTGCACCACGATCAGCGACAGCACCAGCAGCGCGGCGACCAGCCAGAAGTACTCGCTCTTGTTCAGCACGTGGCCGCCGATGGACGGCTTGGGGATCTTGATGCCCAGCGGTCCTTCGGTCAGGAAGGTCATTTCGTTGATGAGGATCTGGATGATGGTGCCGAAGGCCAGCGTCACCATCGCCAGGTACGGGCCGGTGACGCGCAGCGCCGGCAACGCCAGCACCGCGCCGAAGGCCGCCGCGATCAGGATGGCGGCCGGCAGCGTCAGCCAGATGGGCAGCTGCAGATGGAAGAACAGCACGCCGGCCACGTAGGAGCCGATGCCGAACAGGCCGGCATGGCCCAGTGAGACCTGGCCGGTGTAGCCCACCACGATATCGAGCCCGAACAGCAGGATCGCGTAGATCATGATGGTTTCGATCAGGTGCAGGTAATAGGTGTTGGTCACGCCCAGCGGCACGGCGGCCAGGCAGGCGACGGCGACGACGGACAGCAGCAGATGCAGGGGTTTCATCGTCGTCACACCTTCTTGATCGCGGTCTTGCCGAACAGGCCGGCGGGTTTGAAGGTCAGCACGAGCAACAGCAGCACCAGTCCAGGCACGTCCTTGTATCCCGTCGAAAGATAGAAGCCGGTGGTGGTCTCGGCGATGCCCAGGATCAGGCCGCCCACCACCACGCCCATGCCGCTGGACAGCCCGCCGATGATGGCGACCGCGAAGGCCTTCAGGCCCAGCACCGCGCCCATGGTCGCGCCGGTCAGCGTCAGCGGCGCCACCAGCACGCCGGCGAAGGCCGCCGTCAGCGACGACAGCGCGTAGGAAAACGTGATCACCATGCCGGTGTTGATGCCCATCAGGCCGGCGGCGTCGCGGTCATTGGACGTGGCGACGAAGGCCTTGCCGTAGATGGATTTGCGGTTGAACACTTCCACCAGCAGCATCATGGCCAGCGCGCCGAACACCACCAGCAGCTCCATGGGCAGCACGTTGGCGCCCAGCACCTGGATCGGCGCCTCGGGCAGCGGCGAGGGAAAGCGCAGGTCGTCGCGGCCCCAGACGTTCTCGGCCACGTTCTTGAAGATGATGCCCAGCGCGATCGTGGCCATGATCCAGCCGAATTCCGACCGCGTCTTGATGGCCGGCCGCACGCCGACCCGCTCGACCAGCGCGCCCTGCGCGAAGCCGAAGATGCAGACGATGGGGATCATGACCCAGTAATTCACGCCCAGGCCCACCAGCGTGAGGCCGACCAGCGCGCCCAGCATCAGGGCTTCGCCCTGACCGAAATTGAGCGTGCCCGACGTGGCGAAGGTGAGCTGGTATCCGAACGCGATGACGGCATAGATCATGCCCAGCGCGATACCGCTATAGATAAGCTGTAGAAGAATCATGGTGTGTCTTCGTGGCGCCGGCGTGCCGTGCCAGATCCCTTGGCCGGAACGCGGTTCTCTGTTGTCCAAGGCGCTGCGCGCCACCTGCATCACATCCAACGGCATCAGCCGGCCGCGCCGTGGCGAAGCTCCCTCAAGGAGCAGGGCCATGGCACCGCAAGGCTGCTTCAAGCAAGACGACCCGGAATACGCTGTGCCGCTTCGCGACGTTGCCTACGACGGACGGAGCCGCAACATGGCAAAGCCGCTCCCCGATCGGGGCCGCGCGGAGCCGGCTTTGCCGGGCCGCAGCGGCGCCCTTGAGGGAAGAAGCGCGTAGCGCTTCTCGGGTGGGCCTAATTAGCCTTGACCACGCGCCCGCCCTTGACCTCGCCGATCACCACTTCCTTGGCCGTGATCGCGTCGTGGTTGTCGTGGCTGAACGGCTTGTTGTAGGTCATCACCACGCCTTCGACCGGCGTTTGCAGGTTTTCCAGCGCTTCGCGGATCTTCGGGCCGTCGGTGGAGTTGGCCTGCTTGATGGCCGCGGCCAGCAGGAAGATCGAGTCATAGCCCTGAGCCGCCGACACCGGCGAGTCGATGCGGTTGTTCTTGGGCTTGAACTTGGCCAGATAGGCGTCGATGAAAGCCTTGCGCTTGGGCGTGTCCGGGTCCTGGATGAAGGTCTGCGGCATGCGCGCGCCTTCGCCGTTGGCGCCGGAGTTGTCGATGTAGTTGGCCATGGATAGCGTCCAGCTGCCGATGATGGGCACCTTCCAGCCCAGCTTGGCCATGCCGTTGGCGATCTGCGCCAGCTCGGGGCCGATGCCGTAGGTCAGCACCGCCTCGGCGCCGGCTTCCTTGGACTTGAGCAGCTGGGCCGTCATGTCCACGTCCTTGATGTTGAACTTCTCCACGGCCACCGGCTTGATGCCCTTGGCGGCCAGGGCCTTTTCCAGGTCCTCGCGGCCGAGCTGGCCATAGTTGGTGGAGTCGGCCAGGATCGCCACTTTCTTGAAGCCGCGGCGGGTGATGGCTTCCTCGACGATCATCGGCGCCTGGATGCTGTCGTGGGCCGCGTTGCGGAACACGTAGTTGTCCGGGTACTCGGGCGCCTTGAACTGGTGCGTGATGACGCTGCCCGTGGCCACGTTGTTGAACACCGGGATCTTGGCGTCCTGGTAGAAGCGCTGCGATGCCAGGGCCACGCCGGTATTGATGTAGCCGACGGTGGCGGTGACCTGTTCCTTGTTGATCAGCTCCTGGGCGATCTGTACGCCGCGCTCGTTCTTGGCCTCGTCGTCGCGCTCCACCGCGACCAGCTGGCGGCCCAGCACGCCGCCGCTCTTGTTGATTTCCTCGATCGCCAGGCGCACGCCGTCGCGCATGCTCACGCCCATCGAGGAGGAGCCCCCGGTGTAGGGGCCGGCCACGCCGATCTTGATGGGATCGGCGGCGTGGGACGCGGCCGACAGGGCAAATGCAAGGGTTCCTGCCAGCAGCTTCAAACGAAAGTCCATGAGTGTCTCCGTTGTAATTGGTGGAACTGCGTCGAAAACCTGTTGCCGGCGCCTGGATGCAACGTGCGGCGCGCATGCTTGTGTTGCGTGGTGTGACTGTCTGCTTAATCTCTTACGCGAATCTGACTCGGCGGCGCACTTCCGTGGAAATCCCTAGGGAGGGTTTTTACGGGAATTGGGTAGCGGCCCGGCACTCGGCCGGCAGACCTAGGGAAAACGCCTGGGTGGCCGGGCCCCGGCGGACGCGGGGATCAGCGGCCGGGCGTGCGGCCAGGGAGAGCGGCCAGGGAGAGCGGCTGGGGGGGCGGCTGGGG
>NZ_JCBANH010000084.1:0-28844 GCF_059760925.1 Achromobacter sp. 1011791174 | reverse complement strand
CAGCGTGTGCATGCCGGGGGGAATTGCGTGGGTGGCGGGGGTGGGCATGGGTTTGCTCCAGGGACAAGGGCGCCGGCCGGGATCTCCGGACGGGCAGGGTGTTTGGCCGGAAAGGCCGGTGACGCGGGCCCCGTTCGGGCCGGCGGGTGTCGGTCAGCTTCCGATCATGGACGTGAAGCCGCCCCAGCACATGCGCTTGGGATCGAAGATGCCTCCGCATTCCATGTTGGCCAGACGCGGATCGCTCATGGCCAGCGCGTTGATGCGGTCGCGCTCGGCCTTGCTGGCGAACAGGATCCAGGCGAACACCACGGTTTCGTCGGGACCCGCGCCGGCGGCCTTGGTGAAGGAGGCGAAGGCTTCGTTGTCCAGTTCGTCGCCGCGGCATTCGCGGTAGTCCAGCGCGCCGTGTTCCAGCCACACGGTGCGCGCCAGTCCGGCCATTTTCTTGTACGCCTGCAGCTCGGCCGTTGCCACGCTCAGCAGGTAACCGTCTATGTACTTTTCCATCGATGACTCCATTGCAGGGTGTTGTTCTACGCGGCGCGACGCCCGCGCGCCGCTGATTCCGCCGTCCGGACATCGAGCCGGTGAGAAACACTTTATCGGGATCCGCGCGCGCTTCCGATAGGCGATTGCGACAATCTTGCGGGTGGATTGCGACAGGCTTCCGGCGTATTCTTTGCCGGGTAAAAACGGGTGTGCCGGATACCGCGCGGCGCGCAGCGGACGCCGCGCGCCGCCGCCAGAAAACAGGACGATTCCGCCATGAAAAACGTCGCTTTCCTGCTGCCCACGGGCGCGAACATCGCTTCCCTGGAGACCGCCAGGCAGGGCTTCCTGGTGGCCAACGAATACCTGGCGGCGCAAGGACGTCCGCCCGGATTCAGCGTGCGCACGCTGGCCGTCACGCGCGAGGTCCGGCTCGATGACGGCCGCATCACGGTCCAGGCCGATGCCGTGCTGGACGAGGCCGGCGCTGTTGACATCTGCATTGCGCCGCCCCTGCTGGGTTCGGTGTCGGACGTGGTGCTGAACAACCGCGCGCTGATCGAATGGCTGGCGCGCCACCACCGGGGCGGCGGCGAGGTCGCCAGCCTGTGCATGGGCGCGGCGCTGCTGGCGGCGGGCGGCCTGCTCGACGGGCAGGAGGCAGTGGTGCACTGGGCCGCGCAAGGCATGTACGCGCAGCTGTTTCCCGAGGTGCAGTGGGTCAGCGACCGCGTGGTCATGGCCGGCGAGGGCATCTATACCAGCGGCGGGGCTTTTTCGGCCGCGCACCTGGTGCTGCACCTGATCGAGCGCTACGCCGACCGCGACACCGCCATCTGGTGCGCCAAGTATTTCCAGCTGGACTGGAGCCGGCAGAGCCAGCTGCCCTTCGCCGTGTTCATGGGGCAGAAGGCGCATGCCGACCAGGCGGTGCGCGCGGTGCAGGAATACATCGAGGGCCGCTATACCGAGAAGATCACGGTCGAGGCGCTGGCCGACCGCCACGCGATGGGGCGGCGCACGCTGGAGCGGCGCTTCCGCCAGGCCACCGGCAACAGCATCGTCGAGTACGTGCAGCGGGTGCGCGTCGAGGCGGCCAAGAAGCGGCTGGAAAACTCGCGCAAGAGCGTGTCCGAGGTCATGTACGAGGTCGGCTACAACGACACCAAGGCGTTCCGCGACATCTTCAGCAAGTACTGCGGCATGTCGCCGGTGGGCTACCGGGAACGCTACCAGTAGCGTCGCCGCGCAGGCGGCGGCCGGCCTACACAAGGCATACATAATCCGCACAGTTTTTCACATTGCGGCGGGTCGGGCTTTCTACAATTTCCGCGCTACCCGCGGGTTGCGCGCGTCCGCCTGCAGGCGGATCGCGTCCGCGTCGAACTCTCGGAGAACCGCTTGGATCCCTTCCTTGTATCGGCCCACGGCCGGCCGGCGCCGGTGGCGCGCGCCGGCATGCGCGTGCGCGCGCGCCTGGGCGGCGCGTCGTTGTGCGTGGTCCTGGCCTGCGCCGGCGGCGGCGCGGCGGCCGCGCCCGGCAAGGTGCTTGAATCGCAGCAGCGCTACGCGCCCACGGCCGCGCAGCTGGCGCTGGTGGAGCAGTATCGCGGCGCGCCGCTGGAGGACTTTTCCGAAGCGGTGTTCGATGCCGGCAAGACCGACATGCCGTACCGGCTGCTGGCGCCGGCCCGGCCGGTGGCTGGCGAGCGCTACCCGCTGGTGGTGTTCTTTCACAGCTCCGGCGGCATCGGCGACGACAACCTCAAGCCCATGACGGCCTTCACGCGCCTGTGGGCCGCGCCCGATGTGCGACGCAGCTTTCCGGCCTATGTGGTGGTGCCGCAGACGCGCGACCGCAGCGCCAACTACATCAATGACACGCATGGTCTGCGCATATCCCAGCCGGGGGCGCCGCTGGCCGACGTGCTGGCGCTGGTGGATGAGCTGATGCGCCGCCATCCGATCGACCCGGCCCGCGTCTACGCGTTGGGCTTTTCGATGGGCGCGTCCGCCGCGATGGACGCCGCCGTGGCACGGCCCGGCCTGTTCGCCGCGATGGTCGCGCTGTCGGGCGTGCCGCCCGAGCGCAGCCTGGCGCGTTCCGTGGCGCATGTGCCGACCTTGCTGATCCACGGCGACTACGATCAGGAGAATGCCTATGTCGGCGCCCAGGTCTGGGCCGAGGAACTGGCCGCCGCCGGCGGTCGGCCCCGGTTCATCACCTATGTCGGCATGGACCATCGCGTGCCGCCGCAGCTGTTCACCGACGGCGCCTGGCGCCAATGGCTGTTCGAGCAGCGCAAGCCGCGCTAGCGCGCCGTTGTGGACCCGCCCGGCCATGGGACAATACGGCATTCTCTTCGGCCCCGGTGATCCACGATTCCCATGTCCAAGCCACTCATGTCGTTGCTGGTCGGTTTTTCTTCTCCCATGCATGGCGAGGTCAATGGTCCGGCCGTGCCTCCGCCCGACGTCGCGTCCGCCGGCGGCGCGCCCGGCCGGGCGGCGCAGGCATGAGCGGCTACGCACCCATCCGCGACCAATTCCTTCGTTTCGGCGACCTGCGCCCGCAAGGCGCGGGCGAGTGGCGCGGCCCGTTTCCGCTGCCGCCGGCGCTGGCCGAGTTCTACGCCGAAGTCGGGCCGCTGGGCCCCGTGGTCTATGAGCATGTCGGCCCGGTGGGCGTGACCATTCCCGGCACGGCCCTGGGTTTCGCGCCGCTGGCCAAGCTGTGGGTCCGGCAGGCCGGTTATCGCTGGGACGGCAACAGCGGCGAGCGTCTGACGGACTGGCCCGAGGACTGGCTCGTCATCGCCGACCAGCACGCCGATCCGCTGATCCTGGAAATGTCCACCGGCCGCGTCCTGTACGCGCTGCATGGCGCGGGCCGCTGGGATGCGCAATGGCTGGCGCCCGACCTGCGCACGCTGGCCGCCGTGCTGGCGGCCGTGGGCGGTGTTCATGAAGACGCCGGCGACGATCTGTGCGACGACGAGGGCGAGCTGCGCCCCAGGCACCGCGAGGCCGCCGTCCGCGCCGCCGCCGCCGTGCTGGGCGGCGACGAGGCCGCCCGCGCTTTCTTCGATCTGCTGGAATGGTGAGCCCGGCCGCCATCAGCTTGAGGCTATGGCGGCATCAGCAGTCCGAATGGCGCGGCCGCGCCGTCTCTCTAGAATAGCGATCCAGGCGCGCAGGACACGGCGGACGCAAGCCGGCGCGGCGCGCCACGGGGAGAGGGACTCATGGATGGCTGGTGGCTGGTCGCGCTGGGCGCGGCCGTGGCGGGATTCGTGCAGGGTTTGTCGGGCTTCGCGTTCGGCATGGTGTCGATGTCGTTCTGGGCCTGGGCGCTGGATCCGCGCCTGGCGGCCGCGCTGGCCGTGTTCGGCTCGCTGACCGGCCAGCTGCTGGCGGTGTTCTCGGTGCGGCGCGGTTTCGACTGGAAAATGCTGTGGCCCTTCGTGGCCGGCGGGCTGGCCGGCGTGCCGCTGGGCGTGCAGCTGCTGCCCATGCTGGACATGACCTGGTTCAAGGCGGTGCTGGGCGCCATCCTGGCGATCTGGTGTCCGACCATGCTGTTCGCCGCGCGCCTGCCGCGCATCAAGGGCAGCCGGGTCGGCGACTGCGCGGCCGGACTGGTGGGCGGCGTGATGGGAGGCATCGGCGGCTTCACCGGCGTGGTGCCCACGCTCTGGTGCACGCTGTGCGGCTTCGACAAGCACGCGCAGCGCGCCGTCATCCAGAACTTCAATCTGTCGATGCTGGCGGTGACCATGCTGACCTATCTGGGCACGGGCATGATCACGCGCGACATGCTGCCGATGTTCGCGGTGGTCGCGCCCGCCATGCTGGTGCCCACGCTGCTGGGCACGCGCCTGTACATGGGGATCTCGGAGCTGGCGTTCCGCCGCATCGTGCTGGGCCTGCTGACCTGTTCGGGCGTGACCCTGCTGATTTCGGCCGTGCCGCAGTTGCTGGCGCGCTAGCGCGGGGCCATTGCGGCCCCGCGCGGCATCGCTAGTCGGCGGTCGACAGCAGCGCGACGATCTCGCGCAGCTCGGCCGCATCCTCCAGGCGGCGCAGGCGGCGGATCAGCGCCTCGGCCCGGTCCGGCGGCACGGGAGGTTGGGCCGAGGCGCAGCAGGCGCGGAACTTGGCGTCTTGCGCGGCTTCGTCCAGCGGCAGCGCCGGGCTGCCCGGAAACTCGGGCATGTCCAGCGCCAGGCAGCGGCCGTCCCGCAGATGCAGTTCCACGCGCTGCGGGCACATGGCGTTGGGATCGGGATTGCCGTCGTCCAGCACCTCGATGCGGGCGGCCAGCTCCAGCCGGCGCGGATCGGCCAGTGCGTCCGGATCGAAATCCTGGATGCCCACCTGGCCATGCAGGATGGCCGTGGCGACGGTGTAGCCCATGCACAGTCGGGCGGTGGCCGAGTCCATGCCGGGCCGGGCGGGCCGGCCGACCAGGCGCACGATCAGCGACGACGCGTACACCTTCATGCCGGCGATGTCCCCGGGCCGCAGCGCGTGTTCGCGCATCAGCCGCAGCGCGGCGCCGATGCCGCTGTGCGTGGCGCGTCCGGTGGGGTAGGGCTTGTGGCTCATGCGCGCGATCTGGAAGACGCGGCCGACGTCGCCGGCGACTTCGTCCCAGCGCGCCTGGCCGGCGTCGTAGAGCGCGAAATAGCCGAACGGCCCCTCCAGGATGTCGCGCGGGCCGGGAAAACCGGCGCGCGCCAGCTCGAAGGCCGTGACCGCGGCGCGCGCGTTCAGACCGACCTGCAGGCCGACGGCGGGCGAGCCTTCGATGTGCGCCTGCATGGTGCCGGACAGATGGCTGTAGGCCAGGCCGAGGGCGTCGCGCGTGGCGGCCTCGTCCAGGCCGGCGAGCTTGCACAGGGTGGCGGTGGCGCCCAGCCCGCCGCACATGGCTGGCCGGAAGAAGCGCATCGGCGCGCGCTGTGCCAGCGCCACGTGGATGGCGAAGTCCAGCCCTGCGGCCACGGCGGTGATCAGGCGCCTGCCGTCCACGCCGCCCTCGCGCTCGGCATAGCCCAGCGCGGCGGGCGCGATGCAGGCGAAGGCGTGCACCACGGCGCGGTCATGGATCGCGTCGAATTCCTGGTTGAAGACCTGGTAGGCGTTGAGCATGACCGCGCTGGCCAGCGGCAGCCGTTCGCCGCTGGCCCAGACCGTGGCCTCGGCGCCCTGGCCCAGCGCGGCGGCGGCGTGCTTGAGCGCCGCCATGCGCGGGTGGCGCGAGCCCGACAGCCCGACGCCGATGGCGTCCAGCAGGAAGGTCCGG
Source organism: Achromobacter sp. 1011791174 (assembly GCF_059760925.1). Taxonomy (NCBI): domain Bacteria; kingdom Pseudomonadati; phylum Pseudomonadota; class Betaproteobacteria; order Burkholderiales; family Alcaligenaceae; genus Achromobacter; species Achromobacter sp. 1011791174. Next base: position 23,044 of record NZ_JCBANH010000084.1, on the reverse strand, counting down.
GCGGCGGCGACAGCCTCGGCCGGCAGGTCCTCGTAGCGCAGGCGCTGCAGGTGCGCGACCAGCGCGTCGATGGCGCTGGCGGCTGGCTGGGACGGCTCCGCGTCGCGCGCGGCGGTGGTCTGCGCGCCGCTCATGCCTGGTCTCCCGGCGCGCCGCGCAGCGGCGGCGAGCACTGGCCGGCATACCACGCGTACAGTTCGGCGCCGGTGACGAAGCGGGTCATGGAATGGCGCTGGAGCCGGTCCAGCATGGCCTCGAAATCGGGGTAGCGATGCGGCACGCCCATCAGGTGCGGATGCAGTCCCAGCGTCAGCACGCGCGGCATGCCGGACGCGGCGGCCTCGCGCGCGTAGACGTTGAGCGTGTGATCCAGCCGGCGGCCGAACTCGCCGGTGGCGTGCTTTTCCACGGCATGGATCACGGAATCGTTCAGCTCCAGCGCATAGGGCAGGGCCAGCAGCGGGCGCGGGGCGGCGCGCATCCAGTTGGGCAGGTCGTCCAGGCACCAGTCGAACACATAGTCCACGCCAGCCTGCGCCAGCAGGTCGGGCGTTTCGCTGGTTTCACGCAGGCCGGGCGAGAGCCAGCCGCGCGGGCGCGCGCCGCTGAAGCGCTCGATCCGGTCCAGCGCGGCGGCGATGGCCTCGGCCTGCCCGACGCCGCCGTCCTGCGACAGCGCGCGCTGGTGGATGCCGTGGCCGATGAATTCCCAGCCGGCCTGCAGCAGCGCGTCGGCGGCCGCCGGATAGGCGTCGATGACCGAGGCGTTCAGGCTGGCCGAGGCCGGCAGGCCTCGGCCAGCGATGGCGTCGATCATGCGGGGCAGGCCGCAGCGCAGGCCGTATTCGGCCCAGCTGAAATTGGGCACGTCGGGCACGTTGCCGATGCCGTGCGGCGGGGTGAGGATGGTGCGCGGCATGGGCTGGTCGAACGGCCAGTGTTCCACGTTGACGACCAGGTGGACCAGGATGGGGCGTCCGTCCAGGCCGGCCAGCGGCGGGCGCTGGCGCGGCATCAGGAAGGGAATGCGGGGATTGTTCATGATGTCTGTCGGCAAGTCCGGACGGCGTCAGCGGCCGGTGAAAACGGGGTCGCGCCTTTCGGCGAAGGCGCGGCGGCCCTCGGCGTAGTCGGCGCTGTCGAAGCATTGGCGCACCAGCGCGGCGATGGTCTCCAGTTCGGCGGCGGAGGGTTCGCGCATGGATGCCAGTATCGCCGCTTTCGCCGCCCGCAAGGACAGGGGCGCGTTGGCGGCGATGCGTTGCAGGCGGGCCTGGGAGAGCCGCTCGAAATCGTCCAGCGCGAAACGCTCGTGCAGCAGTCCGCCGGCCTGCGCCTGTTCGGCGTCCAGGGTGCGGGCGGTGTAGAACAGCTCGAAGGCCGCGGCCATGCCGGTCACCGCCACCACGCGGCGCATGTCGGCATAGCCATAGCCCAGGCCCAGGCGCGCGGCGGGCATGCGAAAGCGCGCGCTGGCGCTGGCATAGCGCAGGTCGCAGGCCAGCGCCAGGCCGATGCCGCCGCCCATGCAGGCGCCCTGGATCAGCGCCACCGTGGGCGCCGGAAAGCGCGCCAGCGCGTCCTGTGCCTCGGCAACGGCCTGGTTGTAGGCGGCGGCCGCCTCGGCGCTGTCGCGGGCCTGGTCGAATTCGCTGATGTCGGCGCCCGACACAAAGGCCTGCGAGCCCGCGCCGGTCAGGGCCAGCACCCGCAGGTCCGGCGCTTCGCGCAACCGCGCCAGGCTGGCCGCCAGCTGCCGCCACATGGCCAGCGTCATGGCGTTGCGGCGAGCCGGGTTGCTGATCGTCAGCGTGGCGATGCCGTCACGCAGCGCTTCCTGGATGTGGCCGGCGGGCTGGCCGCCGGCCGGCGAGGACGCGCCGGTCATACCACGCCCTCCGCGCGCAGGCGCGCGATGCCGGCGGCGTCGTAGCCCGCTTCGGCCAGCATCTCGTCGGTGTGCTCGCCCCAGCCCGGCGCGGGCCGGGCGATGGCGGCGGGCGTGCGCGTCAGCGTGACGGGCTGCGAGATCAGGCGGTAGGCCTGGCCATCGTCGCCGGTCACCGACTGTGCCACGCCCAGGTGCCGCACCTGCTCGTCCTCGAATACCTGGGGAATGGTGTAGACCGGGCCGGCCGGCACGCCGGCGCGGTTCAGCAGCTCGACCCAGTGGGCCACGCTGGCTTCCCGGAAGCGCCGCGCCAGCGCCTCGTTGAGCGGGGCGCGGTTGGCCACGCGCAGCTTCTCGGTGGCGTAGCGCGGGTCTTGCAGCCACTGCGGCGCGTTCAGGCAGTCGCACAGGCGCTTCCAGTTGCCCTCGCCGGAGGCGCCCAGGTTGAAGGCGCCGTCGCTGGCCTCGAACAGGCCCATGGGGCTGCTGGTGGGATGGTCGTTGCCGGCCTGTGCGGGCGTATCGCCTTCGTTCAGGTAGCGCGCCGCCTGGAAGTCCATCAGCGCGATCTGGGTATGCAGCAGCGAGCTGTGCACCCACTGGCCCTCGCCCGAGCGCTCGCGCTCCAGCAAGGCCAGCAGGATGCCGACCGCCGCGTAGATGCCGGTGCCGCAGTCGGCCACGGCCAGGCCCGCGCGCAGCGGCCCGCCGCCGGCATGGCCGGTGACCGACATCAGCCCGCCCATGCCCTGGATGATCTGGTCAAAGCCGGGCCGGCCCGCATAAGGGCCGGCCTGGCCGAAGCCGGAGATGCTGGCCAGGATGATGCGCGGGTTGATGGCGCGCAGGTCCTCATAAGCCAGGCCCAGTCGCGCCTTGACGTCCGGGCGCCAGTTCTCGACCACCACGTCGGCGGTGGCGACCAGGCTGCGCAGCACGGCCAGGCCTTCAGGCTTCTTCAGGTTCAGCGTCAGCGAACGCTTGTTGCGGTTCAGGTTCTGGAAGTCGCCGCCGTGGCGGTCGGCGGCGAACATGGCTTCGTTGGGATCGACGCCGGCGGGCGGTTCGATGCGGATGACGTCGGCGCCGAAGTCCGCCAGGATGCGCACGCAGGTCGGGCCGGCGCGCACGCGCGACAGGTCGAGGACGCGAAAGCGCGACAGGGCGGGGGAGGCGGTGATCTTGGACATGGTGGTTCCCATGGGTCAGCGTTGCAGAAACGTGGAGTGAGGCAGGGCGAACTGGCGGGCGAAGGCCAGCATTCGCGCCTCGCTGCCCGGCGCGCCGATCAGCTGCGCGCTGACGGGGCGACCGCGGCCGTCCAGGCCCACCGGCAGCACCAGCGCCGGCAGGCCCAGGAAATTGACGTAGGCGTGATGGCGATGCAGCGCGGCCAGCGCGCGCGGGTCGAAGGCGGGGCTGGAGGTCGTGACCGCGTCGCGGTCCGGCACGCCTTGCGGGAAGCAGGGCGCCAGCAGCAGGTCGGCGTCGCCCAGGCTGCCGGCCAGGAAGGCCGCGCGCAGCGGCGCCGCCTGCGCCAGCGCGTGGCGATACCAGACGGCCGGCATGGCCCAGCCCGGCAGCGCGATGGCGCGGGTCGACGGGGCCAGCGTGTCCAGGTCGCCGCGCACGGCCGCCGCCAGCGCCAGCGCGGCCTCGGCGTGCAGCACGATCTGCGCCAGCCGGTTCAGGCGGTCCAGGTCGGGCAGCGCGGCCGGCTTCAGCCTGGCGGCGCCGCGCAGGCGCTGCTCGAAGCCGGTCAGCGCGGCGGCGACCGTGGGATCTTCCCCCTGCGCATGCAGCGCATTGGCGATACGCCAATCTCGCGGGCGCGCCAGCTCGCGCTCCAGCGCGTCCAGCCGCAGGGGCAACCCGGGATCTTCGTCGCCGGCGGGCAGGGCGGCCGCGAAGACGCTGGCGGCGTCCAGTGCGTCGCGGGCGATCACGCCCACCGTGTCCAGCGTCGGCGCGAGCGGGGCCACGCCTTGCGCGGACAAGCGTCCCGGCGTGGGCTTCAGGCCGATCAGGCCGCAGGTCGCGGCCGGCATGCGGACCGAGCCGGCGGTGTCCGTGCCCAGCGAGGCCGGGCACAGGCCGGCCGCCACCGCGACCGCCGAGCCGCTGGAAGAGCCGCCGACCGCCGCCGCGCTGTCCAGCGGGTTCATCAGGGCTGGCGCGTGCGGGTTCTCCGCCGTGGCGCCGCAGGCATGTTCCGCCATGGCCAGCGCGCCCAGGTTCAGCGCGCCATGCTCGGCCAGCCGCCGCAGCACGGCCGCGACGGGGCGCGGCGCGCCCGTGGCGCGCGGGCGTCCCAGGCGGGGCGCGTGCAGGCCGGTGTCGAAGGCGTCCTTGTGCGCCAGCGGCACGCGGGCGAGCAGCCCGTCCGCGTCGGCGGGGGCCGACGCGGGGGCGAACAGCTGGACCACGCAGCCCAGCGGCGCGGCGCGGCGCGTGAAGCCGGCGGCCAGGGCGGCGACGTGGGCGTCGCGCAGCGGCGGCGCGGCGCGTCGATAGGCCGCGCGCGCGCCGGCCACGGAGAGGAAGGCAGAGGCGTCAATCATGGCCGTCCTCGCGCGGCGCGATCTCGGCGGCCACGGCCGACAGGCGCATCAGCGTGCGGGCGACGGCCCGTTGCGCGTCCGGCGGCACGGCCAGTCCGTGGCTCAGGAAGGCCAGCTCGACCCAGGACTGCCAGTCTTCCTTGCGTTTCTCGTCCATGACGGGTGTCTCCTGCTACGCTTAGGTCTTAAAATAAGATTCCAGTGTCATAAATATATTTATAGAAGTCAAGAAAATAATATGACGAACCGTGCACGCCTGAACCTTTCGATTCCGGGAGCGCCGCGATGAAGGCCGCCGAACGCATACGCCTGTCCATCGAGGAATCCATCCGCGACGGCAGCCTGCTGCCGGGCGACGCCGTGGACGAGCAGCAGCTGATGCAGACCTACGAGGTGTCGCGCACGCCGGTGCGCGAGGCCTTGCTGCAATTGCAGGCGCAAGGGCTGCTCAACAGCCTGCCGCGCGGCGGCATGGTGGTGGCCAAGATGGACGTGGCGCAGCTGCTGGCGATGTGGGAACTGCTGGCCGAGCTGGAGGGCATCGGCGCGCGGCTGGCCTGCGAACGCATGACGCCGGCCGAGCGCGAGGAACTGGCCGCCATCCACGAACGCGCCGGCGCGGTGGCGCGGCGCGAGGACGCGGAAGCCTGGCAGGACCACAACCGGCGCTTCCACGACGCGCTCTACCAGGGCGCGCGCAATCCCTATCTGCGCCAGGAGATCCTGCGCATGCGCTCGCGCACCGGCGCCTACCGCCGCCACGCCTATTCGGCCTTCGGCCACCTGGCTTCCTCGTGGGCGCAGCACGGCGAACTGGTCGCCGCGATCCAGGCCCAGGACGCGGGCCGCGCCGCCACGCTGATGACGCGGCACATGAGTCCCGGCCAGGGCTCGATCAGCTTCGCGTCCTTCATCGCGGCGCTGCCCAAGGATCTGCTGGCCTGAAGCCTGAGGGTCGAGGGAACGGACCGGCGGCGGATTCGGCCCGCCGCGGGTCCGACTGCGGGTAAGTCCCGATTACTGCATTTTTGCGATGCTTCAAAATATATTTATAAGAAATTTAAAAATCTTGATGCGTCGCCCTGCCTGGTTGTAACGGGTTGGGCCCCAACCCAGTCCGGTACACCAAGGAACTAGTCATGGATGCCGTATCCCCGCAGCCCGCCGCACAGCCGGCCCCGCAGCATTCCCGAGGCGATGCCCCGGCCGTCGATTCCGCCCGCATGCACAGCAAGGTCGCGTGGCGGCTGATTCCTTTCCTGATCTTCCTGTTCCTGCTCGCCTGGATCGACCGCGTCAACGTCGGCTTCGCCAAGCTGCAGATGCTGCAGGACCTGCGTTTCAGCGAGGCCGTGTACGGCCTGGGCGCGGGCATCTTCTTCATCGGCTATTTCCTGTTCGAGGTGCCGAGCAATCTGCTGCTGCAGCGCATCGGCGCGCGCAAGACCCTGGCGCGCATCACCATCCTGTGGGGGCTAACGTCGATGGCCATGGCCTTCGTCACGACGCCGTTCTCGTTCTATCTGCTGCGCTTCCTGCTGGGCGTGTTCGAGGCGGGCTTCTTTCCCGGCGTCATGCTGTACCTGACGTACTGGATCCCCGCCGGCCGGCGCGGCCGCATCAACGGCTGGTTCATGACGTCCTTCGGCATCGCCGGCGTGGTCGGCGGTCCGATCGCGGGCCTCATCATGAGCGGCATGGACGGCGTGGCGCCGTTGCGCAACTGGCAATGGCTGTTCGTGCTGGAGGGCATACCCTCGGTGATCGCCGGCATCGTGGTGCTGGGCTACCTGCCGGACCGGCCGCGCCAGGCGCGCTGGCTGTCGGCCGCCGAGCAGACGGCGCTGGAAGCCGAGCTGGAGGCCGAGCAGCGCCACGGCGGCAAGCACGCCAGCTTCGCCCAGGCCCTGCGCCAGCCGGCGCTGTGGCTGTGCACGGCCGCCTACTTCTGCATCGTCGGCGGCAACGCCACGCTGGCGTTCTGGATGCCGTCGCTGGTGCGCGAGCTGGGCGTGCGCGGCGCGCTGGACATCGGCCTGCTGTCGGCGATCCCCTTCACGCTGGGCACCGTGGCGATGGTGCTCAACGGCGCGCACTCCGACAAGACCGGCGAGCGGCGCCTGCATTGCGCCGGCGCCACGCTGGTCGGCGCGGCGGGGCTCGCGCTGACCGCCGCCTACATCGGCAATCCCGTGCTGGCGATGGCCGCGCTAAGCGTATCCGCCATCGGCGTGCTGGGCGCGTTTCCCGTGTTCTGGGCGATTCCGGCGGGTTTCTTGACCGGCACGGCCGCCGCCGGCGGCATCGCCTTCATCAACTCGGTCGGCAACCTGGCGGGCTTCGCCACGCCCTTCATGATGGGCTGGATGAAGGAATGGACCGGCGGCGTGGCCGCCGGCCTGTACGTGGTCGCCGCCATGCAGCTGACCTCGACCGCGATCGTCGCGCTGGCGATGCGCCGACTGGCGCGCTAGCGCAAGGCGACGGGCGGCGAGCCGCTGGCGGCGAACGGCGGTCCGCCGGTTGCGGCCGCGTCCGCGTCGTCTCAGTGCGGCCGCAACCGTTCGCCGACGCTAGCCGCCAGCAATTGCGCGGTGGCCGCCGACAAGGTCCAGCCCAGGTGGCCGTGGCCGGTGTTGTAGAACACGCCCGGCCGCTTGCCCGGACCCACGCGCGGCATCATGTCCGGCGTCATCGGGCGCAGCCCGCACCAGGGCACCACGCGCGCCGTCCTGACGCCGGGGAAGTGGCGGCGGGTCCAGTCCACCAGCGGCTGCACGCGTTCGGCGCGGATGTCCAGGTTGTAGCCGTTGAACTCGGCGGTGCCGGCCACGCGGAAGCGGTCGCCCAGCCGGCTGGTGACGATCTTGGCGGCCTCGTCGAGCAGGCTGACGCGCGGCGCGGCCTCGCGGCTGGCGGCGTCGTCCAGGTGCACGCTGATCGAATAGCCCTTGACCGGATAGATGTTGACCGTGTCGCCCAGCTGCCGCGCGAAGCGTCGGCTGGCCGCGCCGGCGCAGACCACCACGGCGTCGGCCTGGTGCCGGTCGTCGCCGCCGTCCGTGCCGGCCAGGTCCAGCGCGTAGCCCGTGCCGTCGGCCGCGATCGCGGCGACGTCGGCGTCCTGCACGAAGCGCACGCCCAGTCGCTCGCAGGCCTGGGCCAGCCCGCGCGTGAACTTGTGGATGTCGCCGGTGGCGTCGGACGGCGTGTAGAAGCCGGCGTGGCAGGCCGTTTGCAGCGCCGGCTCGATGTCGCGAGCCTCCTCGGGCGTGACCGCGTAGCGTTCCAGGCCGCCTTCGCGCAGCAGCTCGTTGCCGCGTCGCGCGGCCTCGAAGCTGGCGGCGTCGTGGTAGATGTGCAGGATGCCGCGCCGCTCCAGGTCGAAGTCGATGCCTTCGGCCTCGGCCATGTCGTACAGGTGCTGGCGCGCCTCGATCGCCAGCCGGGTGGTGGCGATGGTGTTGCGGCGGTGGTTGGGGATCTGGCGCATGAATTGCAGCAGCCAGGAATACTTGTGCCAGCTGAAGCGCGGATTGAGCAGCAGCGGCGCGTTGCTGCGGCCCAGCCAGCGCAGACCCTTGAGCACGGTGGCGGCGCTGTTCCAGACCTCGGCGTTGCTGGCCGACAGCTGGCCGCCGTTGGCGTAGGAGGTTTCCATCGCGGGATAGCGCTGGCGGTCGTAGACGGAAACGTCGTAACCCTGCTTGCGCAGGACGTAGGCGGACGTGACGCCGGTGATACCGGCGCCAATGATGGCGATGCGGGGCATGATTGCTCCAGATGGCGTGGCGACGGCCGGCCGGCCGCTGCACCCCATCTGTCCCGGTACCTGAGAGCTTTGCCCGGCGCGTGCCGGGGTTCCCCTTCGGTGGGCGCGCAATGCGCCTCTCTCCAGATCGTCTACACCGCGCAGTCCTGTCTGCCTGAGAGTTTCCGGGGCGGTTGCTCCGTCGGCGCCCGCCGCGCGGCCGGGCCGGGGCGAGTCTCTTCTGCGGGGTGTTTGCTACGACCGTGGCAGGATAGCCAAATATTTCGCGTCCTGGAATTCAGGGTTAGTACCAGTATGGGCGTGGCGGCGCTACCATCCTGGGTTCGCGCGGGGCGCGCGCCGGCATGCCGGTCGCCGCCGCCTGGCCCCGCCCGCCTTGCTTGCGCTGTTTTCCGGGAGTTCTCCATGCGCCTGTCCGCCTTGTTCCGCCGCTGCCTGCTGGCCGTTGCCCTTGCCGCATCGCTGCCCGCGTCGGCGCTGTCCCCCATCTACGACGCCGACGCCCGCGTGCGCGCGGCCGTGCTGACGGTGATGAAGCAGCATGAAATCGCCGGCATGGCGGTGGCCGTGACCCGGCAGGGCGAGCAGCATTTCTACAGTTTCGGCCTGGCATCCTGGGAGACGCGCGTCCCGGTCACCAACGACACGCTGTTCGAAGTGGGCTCGATCAGCAAGACCTATTCGGCCACCTTGGCCGCCTATGCGCAGGCGCTGGGTCGGCTGTCGCTGGCGGATCCGGTCGAGCGCCACGTGCCCGAGCTGGCGGGCAGCGCTTTTGGCAAGGTCTCGCTGCTGGGCCTAGCCACGCACACGGCGGGCGGCTTTCCGCTGCAGGTGCCTGACACGGTGCGCGACCGCGCCCAGCTCATGGCCTATCTGCAGGCCTGGCAACCCAGCTACGCGGAGGGCACGCGCCGCACGTATGCCAATCCCAGCATCGGCATGCTGGGCGTGGCCACCGCCAATGCCATGGGCCAGGCCTATGTGCCGCTGATGCAGGGCACGCTGTTGCCCAAGCTGGGCCTGCCCAGCACCTATCTGCAGGTGCCGGCCGACCAGATGGCGCGCTACGCGCAGGGCTACGACAAGCGCAACCAGCCGGTGCGCGTGAGTCCCGGCGTGCTGGCCGACGAGGCCTACGGCGTCAAGACCAGCGCCCGCGACCTGCTGCGCTTCGTGGAACTGAACCTGGGCGGCACCAGCGGCGACGCCAAGCTGGATCAGGCCATCGCCGACACGCACCGGGGCTACTTCGAACTGGGCGGCATGACGCAGGACCTGGTGTGGGAGCAGTATCGCTATCCGGCGCCGCTGGATACCGTGCTGGAAGGCAATTTCAACACGGTCGCCTTCGAGACGCACGACGTGCGCGCGCTGCGTCCGCCGCTGGCGCCGCGCGCCGACGCCTGGATCAACAAGACCGGCGCCACCAATGGCTTCGGCGCCTACGTCGCCTTCGTGCCGGGACGCCGGATCGGCATCGTGATCCTGGCCAACCGCAACTATCCCAACGCCGATCGCGTGCGCCTGGCCTATGAGGTGCTGGATGCGCTGGAGACGGGAGGCCGTTGAGCAGGCGCGTGGGGCAGTCGCGGCGGCGGGCGCTGCCTAGGCCGGTCCGCCGGACGGTCTCCGGTCAGGCGGCCGGCGCCGCGCCGGCGCCGGCCCCGTTCAGCGCCGAGCCGCAGCGCGGCAGCAGGCCCAGCAGCGCCAGCCGGTCGCGCAGCTGCTCCAGCCGCTGCATCCGATACGCGTCCACGTCCACGCCGGCGTAGTCGTAGAAGCCCTGGCCGTCGCGCAAGCCGTTGCGGCCCTGTTCCATGTTGCGCGCGATCACGTCCGGCGCCGCGAAGCGCGGGTCCAGCGCGCCGGCCAGGTAGCGCGAGGCGTAGTAGAGGATGTCGCCGCCGCCCCAGTCGATGAATTCCAGCAGGCCCAGCACCGAGAAGCGCAAACCGAAGCCCAGGCGCACGGCGGTGTCGATGTCCTCGGCGCTGGCCACGCCTTCCTCGACCATGCGGGCCGCCTCGTTCATGGCCAGCGCCTGGATGCGCGGCACGATGTAGCCGGCGGACGGCGCGCACATCACCGGCGTCTTGCCCGCCATGCGCAGCAGCTCCAGCAGCTGGTCGGCGGCGGCATCGCGGGTGGCGGGGCCCCGGCTGACTTCCAACAGCGGGATCAGGCTGGCCGGGTTGAGCCAGTGCGCGTTCAGGAAGCGTTCCGGATGCGCCGTCAGCGCCGCCAGTTCGGTGACCAGGAAGGTGGACGTGGTCGATGCCACCACGGCGTCGGCCGGGCAGGCCTCGTCCAGCCAGCGCAGCGCGTCACGCTTGGCGTCCAGGCGTTCGGGCACGGCCTCGAACACCGCGCGCGCCGCGCGCAGGTCGGCGGCCGCATCGTCCCTCGCGCGCAGCCGCAGCCGGGCCAGCGCGGCGTCGGCCTGGTCCTCGCTCAGCACGCCCAGCCGCGCGAGCATGCCCAGCTCGGCGCGCACGGCCGCGCGGGCCGCGTCGTGGACGCGCGCCTGTTCATCGGCGGCGCGGGGCTTGAGGTCGATCAGTGACACCTCCAGGCCGGCGATCAGGTAGGACGCGGCGATGCCCTGTCCCATGCGGCCGGCGCCGATCACGCACAAGGGGGCGGCCATCTCAATAGCCCTCTTGCAGCAGCGCGCGCATGTCGGCGCGCGACAGCGCGGACAGGCCCAGGTTCTCCAGCGTGCGGCCCTCGGCGTACAGGTCGCGCCCGGTCAGCGCCGAGGCCAGGGCCAGCAGGCCCTGCGCCACCGGCATGGGCACGCCGGCCCAGCGGCCCGTCGACACCAGGAAGGACAGCCCCAGCCGCGTGTCCTCCAGCATGTAGCGGTGGCGGTGCAGGTCGATGGTCTCGCGCCAGTCGCCGCTGTCGGTCAGGCGGCCATGGGCGCCGCGCCCGTACATCCATTCATCGCCTTCCTTGGCGTAGTGGTCGGCCAGCGGGAAATGCGGCGCGCCATAGCCCAGCGCCTCGCGCAGCGCCACGCGCTCGGCGTCCAGCGCATCGGTCACGGCGCGGATGGCCGGCTGGGTGCCTTCGTTGTGGATGTCCCAGCGCTCGAAATGCTGCAAGGGACCGGCGTTCATCAGGATGAGCGGCGGGTGGATGATGGGGCCGGCATTCATGAGCGCGCCGGACAGGCCGTCGCCCGCCGGCTCCACGCTGGGATAGGCCTGGGCCAGCCGCCGCAGCGCGGCATCGGCCAGCCGAAGGGGGAAGACGCCGGTGGGCAGGCGCGTGGCGTAGCCGCTGATGACCACGCGCTGGCCGTGCTTGCGCGCCAGGTAGGGCAGGGTGCCGGTCTCGGCATAGGCGACCTGCGCGCGGTTGCCGGCCTGGCGCTGGGCGCGCGCGAACAGCTGGCAGCCGAAGGTGCCGGGCGGCAGGAACACCACCTGCCCCTCCTCCAGCAGCGGCGCGAGCCGGGGCGCCAGCTCGTCGTGCGTGGTGGCGGGCAGCGGAATGACGATCAGCTCGGCGCCCTGGACCGCGTCGCGCAGTTCGCGCGCCAGCCGCAGTTGGCCGGGGCCGTCGCCGATGGCGATGCGGCGGGTGCCGCGATAGTCGGTGACCTCCAGCCCGCCGGCCTTGGCCAGCGCGGCGCTGGCCTCGGCGTCGCGCCGCCACCAGCGCACCTCGTGGCCTTTTTCGTGCAGGTCCGCGGCGGCCGCGTAGCAGCCGTGTCCGCCTCCGATGACAGTGACGCGCATGATCGTGCTCCTTGATGACGATGCGACGATCCTAGCGGCGCGGATGGCGGCCGGTCTGCGCCGAACGCGCAAGCGCCGTTCCATTCCGGCAAGGGATTCGGGCCGGCCTGGCGGTGTGCTACAAACCACGGCGGGCGCATGCTCCAATTCTCGACATCGCTTTCCAACAGGTCGTCAGCATCATGAAAATCCTTGCCGCAGCGCTATTGAGCCTTTCGTTCCTGGCGGCTTCCGCCGTTGCCGGAGCCGATGCCAGCGCCGATCTCAGTCCCGACACAAATCTGGACGAGGCCGAGCTCGTGGCGACGCTGGAGGGCGGGCATTGGCGCTCCGGCGATGCGAAGGGCACTTACCGGGTGATCCTGGAGAACGTGGGTTTCGAGCACGTCAGCTGCCGCGTCTGGATCGAGTGGCTGGCCGATGCCAGGTCCGGCGGCGCCAAGTCCGGCCAGCCGCCGCGCGTCGTGGCCCGGGTGCCTTACGCCGAGATCTCCAACGGCTTCTGGTCCTGCGGACCGAAGCGCAACGGCCTGTCGGGCGTCACGCTGACCATACCCGCCAAGCATGCCTATTCGGGCGAGGCCCGCAAGTTCCAGGCGGTGCTGGGCGCGCCGGGCGAATACCGCCATCGCGGTGCCGGCGGCTGAGCCCAGGCGCGGGCGGCGGCCCGTGCCGGCGCTAGCGGCCGCGCAGCGTGTCCGACGGCCGACAGCCGTAGCGCTTGCGGTAGTGGCTGGCGAAGTGGCCGAAGCTGGTCACGCCGTGGCGCAGCAGGATGTCGGTGACGTTGTCGCCCGGCCCGGCCTGTTCCAGCGCCGCGTGCACGCGCGCCAGCCGCAGGCCGCGGATGTAGTCGATGGGGCTCTGGCCCAGGAAGCGCGCGAAGCCGTTCTGCAGGGTGCGCGTGGACACGCCGGAGAGCGCGGCCAGCTCCGCCAGGGTGACGGCTTCGTCCAGATGGCTTTCGATGTAGTCGCGCGCGCGCCTGACGTGCAGCGGCAGCGGCTGCCGGCGCTCGGCGCGCAGCGCGTCGCTGTAGTTGTGCGGCAGCTGCATCAGCAGCAATGACATCAGGTAGTCCGGGAAGCCCGCCGCCAGCGCCGGCGCCAGCCGGTCGATGTCGGGGTCCTGGTGCAGCCGGCACAGATAGTCCAGCGTCTGGCGCACCGCCGCCATGCCCGACGAACCTTCGGCCACGTCCACGTCGAACACCAGCGGCGCCCTGAGCGGACGCTCCAGCAGCTGTTGCAGGCGGCGTTCCAGCGCCGGCCGCTCCACCCGCAGGATCAGGCTGCGGCAGTCGCTGCCGACGCGGATGAGGCTGCGTTCGGAGGGCGAGGAGACGGTCAGGCTGCCGGCGCGGATGGCGGCGCTGCGGCGACCCAGCTCGACCATGCCGCTGCCGGCCAGCGTGGCGCGCACCAGGTAATAGCTGGCGATATCGCCGGCGTCGATCTCGACCTCGGCGCCATAGCGCAGGTCGAACAGCGCGGCGCTGCCGAAATACACGCCGTACAGGCGCGACTGCAAGGGATTTCCCTGAGGCACGCGCATCTGGTGCGACCACAGGTGATGGCTGACCTGATCCCGGATCTCGGCCATGTTGGCCGAGTCGAGCAGGCAATGGCGTTGCAGCGGAATCGAGTCTTGGAACATGCTTTCCTGCGCCCCGGGAACAGTGCTTGCGCGCCCCGTATAGAGCCGCGCCCGGCAAAGGCCTACAACTGACGGACCAGGCCGCGCCCGCCGGGCCGGCCTGGGAACTCCAGGACGGGCGCCGCGCGGCGGCCGGACCTGGCGCACACAAGCAGGCGATGCGCGGCCGGCCGGAACAAGGCTGGCGCGACAGCGCCGCCACGCAAGGGAAAAGACATGACTGGCGATATCCCCGACAGCGCGCCCGCGCGCCGCTACGCCTACGAATGGTACGTGGTCCTGGTCTGCATGCTAGCGTACATATTTTCCTTCGTCGACAGGCAGATCCTGGCGCTGATGATCGAGCCGATCAAGCGCGACCTGGGCCTGAGCGACACGCAGTTCAGCCTGCTGCACGGGCTGGCATTCTCGCTGTTCTACGCCTTCATGGGCATCCCCATCGCGCTGTTGGCCGACCGCTATTCGCGGCCGCGCATCATCGCCATCGGCGTGGCCTTCTGGAGCCTGGCGACCGCCGTCTGCGGCCTGTCGCGCAACTTCGCCCAGATGTTCCTGGCGCGCATTGGCGTGGGCGTGGGCGAGGCGGCGCTGTCGCCCGCCACCTACTCGATGCTGAGCGACATGTTCCCGCGCGACCGGCTGGGCCGGGCAGTGGGCGTGTATTCGATCGGCTCGTTCATCGGCGGCGGACTGGCCTTCCTGATCGGCGGCTATGTGATCAACCTGCTGAAAAGCGTGGACACCGTGGCGCTGCCGCTGCTGGGCGCGCTGCGGCCCTGGCAGGTGACGTTCTTCGTGGTGGGGCTGCCGGGCCTGCTGGTGGCGCTGCTGATTCTGCTGACGGTGCGAGATCCCGGCCGGCGCGGCCTGCGCCTGGGCGCCGACGGCCGCGCCAGCAAGCCCGCCATCGGCGACACCTTCCGCTTCCTGGCGCGGCACCGGCGCACCTTCTGTTGCCACTTCCTGGGGTTCTCGTTCTACGCGATGGCATTGTTCGCGCTGCTGGGCTGGACGCCGGCCTTCTACATGCGCAAGTTCGGCCTGTCGCCGACCGAGGCGGGCTACATGCTGGGCGCGGTGGTGCTGGCGGCCAACACCGCCGGCGTGTTCTGCGGCGGCTGGCTGATGGATGCGCTGGCGCGGCGCGGCCATGCCGACGCGCCGCTGCGGGCCGGCGTGATCGGCGCGGCCTGCATGGCGGCGCCGGCGGTGGCGTTCACGCAGGTCGATTCGCTGTGGCTGTCGGTGGGGCTGCTCCTGCCGGCCATGTTCTTCGCGTCCTTTCCCATGCCCACGTCGACGGCCGCGATGCAGATCCTGCCGCCCAACCAGCTGCGCGCGCAGGTCTCGGCGCTGTTCCTGCTGATCTCCAACCTGATCGGGCTGGGCCTGGGCACCACGGCGGTGGCCTTGCTGACCGACCGCTGGTTCCGCGATCCGGCGGCGGTGGGGCAGTCGCTGTCCGCGATGATCGGCGCGGCGGCGGTGGCCTGCGTGGTCCTGCTGGCGATGGGCTGCGGCAGCTACCGGCGCAGCCTGGCCGCCGAGGCGGCGCCCGGCGCGGCCGAAGCGTCCGATGGCGCGGCGCCGCTGACGGCGCGGCCGGCCTCGACCGCGTAGCGGCTACGGGCTGCGGCGCCGGGGCGCGACAATTCGTCGCGGTTCGGGCGACGCCACCGGCGCGCCGCCGCGTGTGCCTGCGGCGATAATCCGCGCATGACCTACCAACTCCTGAAAATGCTTCATGTCGCGGCCGTGGCCGCGTGGCTGTGCGGCTCGCTGTTCGTGTCGCTGTTCCTGCTGACGTCCCAGCCGCAGGAAGGCGAGGCGCCCAAGGAACGCAAGATGCTGGGCGCGCTGCGCCGCTGGACCCTGTTCGTGACCACGCCGGCCATGGCCCTGAGCTGGCTGGTCGGCCTGCACCTGGCCATGAGCCTGGGCTGGTTCGCGATGAACTGGATCTGGGTCAAGATCGGCATCGCGGCGGTGCTGTCGGCGCTGCTGGGCATCCAGAGCGCGGCGCTGGGCCGCATGGCGCGCGGCGCCGGCGGACGGCCGCCGGCGCTGGATCTGTATGCGCCGTTCACGGTGCTGGCGGCCGCGGCCATCGTCACGCTGGCGGTGGTCAAGCCGTTCTGAGCGGCGCGGTCCGGCCGCGTCCGCGTGTGGCGCCTCCAGGCTGCTTGCCGCAATCCGCAATGGGCCGGCATATGCGCCCGCGCCATATGGAAACACCCGTGTAATAAGGACTCAACCAAGTATTCGTTCGCCCGCGATAAGCGCGTCCCTAGAATCGTCTCACTCTCATAACTGCACAGACTTAGAGGCGATTCCATCATGACTACCCGTTTTTTCATCGCCGGACTGGCCCAGGACGAAACGCAGCCCGTCGGAGAGCGGCAAGCGCACGCGGCGCGCTCGGCGCGCGGGCGGTTTTTCAAGCGCTTGCTGGGCGCGATCCTGGCCTCGGCCGCCATGTTCCACGGC
Source organism: Achromobacter sp. 1011791174 (assembly GCF_059760925.1). NCBI lineage: Bacteria > Pseudomonadati > Pseudomonadota > Betaproteobacteria > Burkholderiales > Alcaligenaceae > Achromobacter > Achromobacter sp. 1011791174. Next base: position 6,928 of record NZ_JCBANH010000084.1, on the reverse strand, counting down.
CCGGCCTTCTCGGCCGATCCCAAGCCCTTGAAGGTCGGCGTGCGCGGCGGCGTGGACGAGCAGATCTGGGAAGTGGTGGCGCGGGTTGCCAAGAAGAACGGCCTGGCCGTCGAGCCGGTGGTGATCACCGGCACCGCCAGTCCCAACGAGGCGCTGAACAACGGCGACCTGGAAGCCAACTCCTTTCAGCACATTCCCTTCCTGAAAGACCAGATCAAGCAGCGCGGCTACAAGCTGGTGCCGGTGGCCAATACGCTGATCTCGCCCATCGCCTTCTATTCGAAGAAGTACAAGTCGCTTCAGGACCTGCCGCCCGGCGCCAAGGTCGGCATCCCCAATGATCCCAGCAACCAGACGCGCGCGCTGGTGGTGCTGCGCGACCAGGGACTGATCACGCTCAAGGATGGCTTCGATCCGTTCACCGGCACGGCCACGCTGGCCGATGTGACGTCCAACCCCAGGAAACTGGAGTTCGTCGAGAGCGCCTCGGTGGTGCTGGCGCGTTCGCTGCCGGACGTGGACACGGCGGCCATCGTCAACAGCTTCGCCTACCAGGCCGGCCTGATCGCCACGCGCGACGGCATCGCCGTGGAGAAGAAGGAAAACAATCCCTACGTCAACATCATCGTGGTGCGCGAGCAGGACAAGAACGCGCCGTGGGTGCCGGAGCTGGTCAAGGCCTACCATTCCGAGGAAGTGCGCCAGTTCATTCTGAGCAAGTACGAAGGTTCGGTCATTCCGGTGTTCTGACGCCGGCTGGCGCGATCCATCATGAAGCACTACGAACTTCCCCTGGCCGAGCCGCTGGCCGGCGCGGCCCCGGCCAGCGCGCCCGAGGCGGCGCGCGACCGCGAGCACATCGTGTTCGACAGCTTGCAGAAGCGCTACCAGGGGCCGCAAGGCCCGGTGGCGGCGCTGTCGGACGTGTCCTTTTCCATCGCGCGCGGCGAGATCTTCGGCATCATCGGCCGCAGCGGCGCGGGCAAGTCCACCTTGCTGCGCACCATCAACATGCTGGAGCGCCCCGGCGCCGGCCGCGTGCTGATCGACGGCGCCGATGTCGGGCAGCTGGACGAGGACGGGCTGGTGGCGCTGCGGCGCCGCATCGGCATGATCTTCCAGCACTTCAACCTGCTGTCGGCCAAGACCGTGGCCGAGAACGTGGCGCTGCCGCTGCGCGTGGCCGGCGTCAAGCCCGCCGCCGCGCGCGTCCGGGTCGACGCGCTGCTGGACCTGGTGGGCCTGCGCGACAAGGCCGATGCCTATCCGGCCAAGCTGTCCGGCGGCCAGAAGCAGCGGGTCGGCATCGCCCGCGCGCTGGTGCACGAGCCGCGGATCCTGCTGTGCGACGAAGCCACGTCGGCGCTGGATCCCGAGACCACCCAATCCATCCTGGCGCTGCTGCGCGACATCAACCGCAAGCTCGGCCTGACCGTGGTGCTGATCACGCACGACATGGCGGTGATCCGGGAGATCTGCCATCAGGTGCTGGTGCTGGACGGCGGCCGCAAGGTCGAGCAGGGCGAGGTCTGGCGCGTGTTCGGCGATCCCAGGGCCGAGGCCACGCGCGCATTGCTGCGGCCGCTGCAGCACGACCTGCCGGCCGACCTGGCCGCGCGCCTGTCGCCCGAGCCGCAAGGGCCCGGCGCCAGCGGCGTGCTGCGGCTGCGCTATACCGGCGCCGGCCGCGCGCAGGGCGTGCCCCTGGCGGCGCTGGCCGCGCTGGGACCGGGCGCCACGCTGCTGCATGGGGGGCTGGACCGGCTGGGCGGCCACGCGCAAGGCAGCCTGCTGGTGTCGGTGCCCGCGGGCATATTGCGGCAGGAAGCCGCGCGCGCCGCGTTGGCGGCGGATCAGATCGAGGTGCTGGGCTATGTCGCTGCCGATGCTTGATAAATACCTGCAGGCTTTCCTGCAGACGCTGGCGATGGTGGGCGTGTCGGCCGTGATCGCCATCGCGCTGGGCCTGTCGCTGGCGCTGGTGCTGACCGTGACGGCCTCGGGCGGGCTGTATCCGAAGCCGCGCCTGAACCGCGCGCTGTCGATCACGGTGAACACGTTCCGCGCGATTCCCTTCATCATCCTGCTGATCGCCATGCTGCCCTTCACGCGGCTGCTGGTGGGCACCACGCTGGGCACCTGGGCGGCCATCGTGCCGCTGTCGGCCAACCTGGTGCCGTTCTTCGCGCGCATCGCGCAGGTCAGCCTGAACGACGTGGACCCCGGCCTGGTCGAGGCCGCGCGCGCCATGGGCTGCCGCCGCCTGCACATCGTGCGCCACGTACTGCTGCCCGAGGCCTTGCCCGGCATCATCGGCGGCATGACGGTCAGCGTGATCGCGATGATCAACGCCTCGGCCATGGCGGGCGCGGTCGGCGCGGGCGGGCTGGGCGACCTGGCGATCCGCTACGGCTACGAGCGCTACGAGACGCGCGTGATGTTCGAGGTGATCGTGATCCTGATCGCGCTGGTGTCGATCGTGCAGTTCACCGGCGAATGGCTGTCGCGCCGCGCCGACCACAAGCGCTGACGCGGCGATGCGACGGCGTATGTCAGGGCAGGGTGGCCGGCAGCAGGCTGGCCAGTTGCTGCGCGCCCAACTGGTCCTGTTCGCGGACCAGGGCGTCGACGCGGGCCTGGTGCTTCCGATAGCGCGCCAGGTCGTCGTCGCGCTCGAACAGCAGCTGTCCGCCGCGCGCGACCCAGTAGGGGCGGTTGTCGTCGAGCAGCGTGATCATCTGGCCGAATTCGTCGAGGATGCGCGTTTCCAGGTCCCAGGCCCGGTTCACGTCGCGCAGCCGCGCTGGCCGCTGCGCCGCCACGCCGTCGAGCATGCGGGTCCTGGCGTCGTCGTCGATATCCAGCGCGCGTATCAGCGCCGGCATGTCGTCCAGCGCCTGCTGGTTGCGCTGGCGGTAGGCCGGCAGCAGGCGGCCGGCCAGTTCGAGAATCATGCGGCTTTCCACCAGGCCCGTGTCGCGCGCCAGCCGGCCCGGATCGAACAGTCGCGGCAGGCCGATGTCGTCCAGATCCTTGACGTAGGCCTTGTGCTGCGCGAGCCGCTGGCCGGCCACGGTCTTGACCGCGCGCTCCAGCTCGCCGTAGGCGCCGTGGGCGCGAGGCGTGGGATCGATGTCGGGCAGCGCGCCGGGTTTCTCCGCGCCGCCGGCCATGCGGCGCAGCACGGCCATGGCGTCGCGGATGCCGGCGTTGGCCAGCTCGCGCTGGCGGTTCTGCTCGATCCGGCTCCAGGCCTGGCCGGCATCACCCAACAGCATCACCAGGCCCACGACCAGCACGATGTACAGCTGGCGGCGGGGATCGCGGAAGCGCTTGCCGATCGAGAACAGCGCACAGACCAGCAGCGGCGGCAAGGCCAACATGCCCAGCACTTCCAGGCTGGTAGCGGGCTGGCGCGCCAGCAGCATGCGCAGCGTGCCCTCGGCCATGTAGACCGCGCAGGCCAGCAGCAGGGGCAGCAGCCAGCCCGCGCGCCGCTGCGCCGCCGCGGACAGTGGCGCCTGGCTTGGAGCCTGGATGGGCCCGGATTGCGGGTTCATGGGATGCCGGTTGGGAATGCGTGGGGGATCTCAAAATGTAACAACGCCGCGCGGCGGCGTCAATGCGGCGCCGGCGCGCCACGGCGGCAGGCAGCACTTTCCGGCGCGGCCATGGCCGCGTCTTCGATCAACATGGACCACACAGGAGTCCCGTCATGACCGATCACTCGCAGCAAGGCTTCGCCACGCGCGCCATCCACCTGGGCTATGACCCGCTGCAAGAGCAGGGCGCGCTGTCGCCGCCGCTCTACCTGACCTCGACCTACACGCAGGAAAGCCTGGAGGCCTTCGATGAGATCCGCCTGGGAGAGCGCAGCGGCTACGTCTATGGCCGCACGCGCAATCCCACGCAGGCCCTGCTGGAAGAGCGGCTGGCCTCTCTGGAGGGCGCCGAGGCCGCCGTCGTCACCGCGTCCGGCATGGCCGCGATCTCGGCCACGCTGTTCTCGCTGCTGCAAAGCGGCGACGAGATCGTGGTCGACCAGATCGTCTACGGCACGGCCTTCACGCTGTTCACGCAGGGCCTGGCGCGTTTCGGCGTGCGCGCGGTGTTCGCCGATTTCACGCGCCCGGAGACGGTGGCCGCCGCCATCGGCCCCAAGACCCGCGCCGTGTATTTCGAGACACCGGCCAATCCCAACCTGCGGCTGGTCGACATCCAGGCGGTGTCGGCCATCGCGCGCGGCAAGGGCCTGCTGACCATCGTCGACAACACCTTCGCCACGCCGGTGCTGCAGCGTCCCTTGGCGCTGGGCGCCGACCTGGTGCTGCATTCGGCCACCAAGTACCTGGGCGGCCATGGCGACCTGCTGGCCGGCGCCGTGGCCGGCCGCAAGGAACTGGTCGACGCGGTGCGCCTGCAAGGGCTGCGCTACTACACCGGCGCGACGCTGTCGCCCTTCACCGCCTTCCTGGTGCTGCGCGGCCTGAAGACGCTGGAGCTGCGCGTGCAGCGTCACAGCGAATCGGCGCTGCGCGTGGCGCGGCTGCTGCGCGAGCATCCGGCGGTGGCCGATGTGTTCTACCCGGGCCTGGCCGACACGGCCGGCGCCGAGATCGCGCGCCGCCAGCAATCGGCCGGCGGCGGGCTGGTGGCCTTTGAATTGAAGGGCGGGCTGGATGCGGGCCGGCGTCTGCTCAATGGCTTGAAGCTGGCGCGCATCGCGGTCAGCCTGGGCGATCCCGAGACGCTGATCCAGCATCCGGCGTCGATGACGCATGCCAGCTATTCGGCCGAGGACCGCGAGCGCTATGGCTTGTCAGAAGGACTGCTGCGTTTGTCGGTGGGACTGGAGACGCCCGACGATATCCTCGCGGACCTGAAGCAGGGGCTGGATCGCGCCTAGTTCCCGCGTCGGCGGTCGCCGGGCTGGCGCGGTGTCAGGGCGCGGCGTCCGTGGCGGCGCCGCGCCAGGCCAGCCATTCGCCCTCGCGCAGCCCATCCCTGGGCGCGCGCCGCGCCGCCGCCACGCCCTGGCGCAGCGCGGCCAGGTCCAGGCCGGGCAGGCGGCGCAGCAGCGCCGGCGGCAGATGGTCCGGATCCAGCGCGTCCGCGTCGAAGTCCACGGCCAGCAAGCCGCCGCCGTCGCTGGGCACGCGGATGAACCAGCTGGCTTCCAGATAGTCGCCGCTCCAGGGATCGGGAAAGCCCGCCAGCAGCAGGCGGAAGCCGAACTCGCGCACGTTGGCCCAGGGCCAGAATTCCGTCACGCCCGCCGCGCCGGCGTCGCGCCAGATGCCTGCGTCGTCGACGTGCACGCGGCTGGCCGGTGGCTGCGCGGGGTGGCGGGTGCAGAGGCGTTTCAGGCGTGACCACATGGGCAATGGGTGATGGAAGGGGGCGGACAGGGCAGGGTAGCAGGTCCACGCATTGCAAAAATGTTACAAGCATTGATCCGGATCAAACAGGCCCGGCGGCGAGCGGGTTAGGGTTGCCGTTTTTTCCTCGCCGGTCGCGGGCGGCTGTTCGCCGCTCGTGGCCCGGGCCACGCGCAGCAAGGACCATGACCATGACAGACAAGACCACGCCATCCACCGAATCGGACACGGCGGACGCGACGCGCAAGCGCGCCACGGGCGCTTCCCGTCGCAGCGCGGCGCCGCGCCGCGCGCCGGCGCGCAAGGGCGGCGCCGATGCGGCCGCGCCGGCGGCCCGCCCTCGCGCTGCGGCCGACGAGCCCGCCGCCCAGCTGCGCCGCCGCGTCGCCGAGCGCGAGGACGCCGCCCGCCAGGAGACGGCCGCCGTGCTGGCCGACATCGCCCGCCGCTACCAGGCCGCCGGCCCCGGCCAGGCGCAGGAGGCGCTGCGCGCGGTGATCGAGGAGCTGTCGCCGGATGACGCGCGCGCCGTGCACCGCGCCTTGCTGGAAGTGAACGTGCAGGGGCCTGTCGGCCGCCGCAATCCGGACGACGAGCTGGCCGTGGACTGGCGCGAGGGCATCTATCCCTACCGCCACCGCATGCTGCGGCGCAATTACGAAAAGCAGAAGTACGCGCTGCAGGTCGAGCTGCTCAAGCTGCAGGCCTGGGTCAAGGCCACCGGCCAGCGCGTGGTGATTCTGTTCGAGGGGCGTGACGCGGCCGGCAAGGGCGGGACCATCAAGCGCATGATGGAACACCTGAACCCGCGCGGCGCGCGCGTGGTCGCGCTGGAAAAGCCGTCCGATACCGAACGCGGCCAGTGGTACTTCCAGCGCTACGTGCAGCACCTGCCCACGGCGGGCGAGATCGTCATGTTCGACCGCTCCTGGTACAACCGCGCCGGCGTCGAGCGCGTGATGGGCTTCTGCGATCAGGCCGAGTACCTGGAGTTCCTGCGTCAGGTGCCGGACTTCGAGCGGCACCTGGTGTCCAGCGGCATCCACCTGGTCAAGTTCTGGTTCTCGGTGAGCCAGGAAGAGCAGCGCCGCCGCTTCCAGCAGCGCAAGGTGCATCCGCTCAAGCAGTGGAAGCTCAGCCCGGTCGATCTGGCCTCGCTGGACAAGTGGGACGATTACACGCGCGCCAAGGAAGCCATGTTCGCGCACACCGACACGGCCGACGCGCCGTGGATCGTGGTCAAGTCCGACTGCAAGAAGCGCGCGCGCCTGAACGCCATGCGCTACGTGCTCAACCGCCTGCCGTATGAAGGCAAGAGCGGCGATCCGGACATGGCGCTGGATCCGCTGATCGTGGGCCGCGCGCTCTGATCGGGTCGGCCGCCTACTTGCCGCGCATGCGGTCGATCAGGCGGCGGTCGCGTTTGGTCGGCCGGCCGTCGGCCAGGTCCAGCGCCGGCTCGGGCGCCAGCCGCCGCTGCTCGGCGGCGCGTTCGCGCGCCTGCGCGCTTTCCTGCGTTTCCTCGTAGAGCTGCCGCGCCACCGGCGCGG